>JBGSWY010000465.1:0-4272 GCA_041751715.1 Burkholderiaceae bacterium | reverse complement strand
CTTCTCGGCGACAGGCGCCAGCAGCGGCACGATGATGAACGCCAGCTCGAAGAAGTCGAGAAAGAACGCCAGCAGGAACACCAGGATGTTGACGACGATCAGAAAGCCGACCTGCCCGCCCGGAAGGTCGGACAGCAGATGTTCCACCCACTTGTTGCCGTCGACCGCCTGAAACGCCAGGTTGAAGATCGTCGCGCCGATCAGGATGAAAATGACGAAGGTCGACAGCTTCGCGGTCGAGTCCATCGCCTGCTTCAGCAGCGACCAGCTCAGTCGCCGTCGGGACAGAGCCATGATCAACGCGCCGAGCGCACCCATCGCACCGCCCTCGGTGGGCGTGGCGATGCCGAGAAAAATGGTGCCGAGTACCAGGAAGATCAGCGCCAGCGGCGGAATCAAGACGAACGTGACGCGCTCGGCGATTTTCGACAGTAAATTGAGGCGCAGGAAGTGGTTGGCGACCGCCAGCATGAACGCCATTCCGAGCGAGAACATCATCGACAGGATTACCAGCTCCTCGACGCCGGCGTTGGGAAAGCGGGTGCTGTACCAGCTCTCGAAGCCGTAGGCGACCCCGACCGCCAGCAGTGCCAGCACCGTCAGCGACGTCATTCCACTCGAGCCGTCGACTTCGCGGTAGGTGCGCGCTTCCGGCGGCAGTGCGGGCACCAGCTTCGGGCGGACTACCGCCAGCAACAACACGTATCCGACATACAGCCCGGTCAGTGCGAAGCCCGGAAGGAACGCGCCGCGATACATGTCGCCGACGCTGCGGCCCAACTGGTCGGCCATGATGATCAGCACCAGCGATGGCGGAATGATCTGCGCCAGCGTGCCGGAGGCCGCGATCACCCCAGTGGCGACGCGCCGGTCGTAGCCGTAGCGCAGCATGATCGGCAGTGAAATCAGACCCATCGAAATCACCGAGGCAGCCACCACGCCGGTGGTCGCCGCCAGCAATGCTCCAACCAGAACCACGGCCAGCGCCAGGCCGCTGCGTACCGGACCGAATACCTGGCCGACGGTGTCCAGCAGGTCTTCCGCCATGCCGCTGCGTTCCAGGATCAGCCCCATGAAGGTGAAAAACGGCACCGCGAGCAGCGTGTCGTTCTGCATGATCCCGATCAGCCGGATCGGAATCGCCTGAAACAGGGCCGGCGGCAACAAACCGAGTTCGATGCCGATAAAGCCGAAGAACAGTCCGCACGCCGCCAGGCTGAATGCAATCGGAAAACCGAAAAGCAGAAAGAAAATCAACCCCACGAACATCAGAGGCGCCATGTTCTGCGCGATAAAACTCATGTACGCCCCGCTTGCGCCTTGCGGATCGCTTCGGCCAGTTCCAGCTCCGCGGACTTGGCCGTGCGCCAGCGCGTCGGATCATCGGCCAGCCCCATCAGGAAGGCGAACCGTTTGATCACCTCCGAAATGCCCTGCAGTACCAGCAGCGAAAAGCCGACCGGCACCAGCAGATACGCCGGCCACCTAATCAGTCCGCCGGCGTTCTGCGACATTTCACCCGACACGTAGGCGCGCTCGAACAGTGGCCACGACAAGTAGACGATCAACAGCGCCATCGGCAGCAGGAACAGCAACAGTCCGATAATGTCGATGATCGTCCGCGTCCGCTTCGAAAAACGGCTCGACACCACGTCGATCCGCACATGTTCGTTATGCAGCAGCACATAGCCCGCGCAAAGCAGGAAAATCGCCGCGAACAGATACCACTGGACTTCAAGGTAGGCGTTCGAGCTGACGTTGAACGCCTTGCGGATGATGGCGTTGGCCGAACTGATCAGCACTGCGACCAGCACGAACCATAAGGCGATGCGGCCGACGCGATAGTTCAGCCAGTCAATGCCGCGCGATAGGCTCAACAGCAGCTTCATCAAGTCACCTTCTGCTGTCTCTAGGCGCTCGTGAGTTATCCGCGGCGCGCGCAGCAGCTATGGCGGGCGATTCTAACCGTCGCAACGGCGCGGCTGCGAGCTTCTCGGGAATCTACGTGGGCTGTGCGCGCGCTCGCAGCCGTTTGCGCCAGACATCGACCTGCGCATGGACGCGCTGCGGTGCCGTACCGCCAGGATGGCTGCGCGCGGCGACCGAGGCATCGATCGACAACGAATCGAAGACGTCGCCTTCGACCGCAGATGAAAACTCTCGGAGTTCCGCCAGCGACAGCTCTGAAAGTGCCGCATGCCGGCTCGCGGCGAGTTTCACCGCGCGTGCCACTGCTTCATGCGCATCGCGAAACGGCACGCCTTTTCGCACCAGGTAAACGGCCAGATCAGTCGCGGTCGAATAACCCTCTTCGGCGGCGCGGCGCATTGCATCTGCGTTGACCTCGATACCCGGCAGCATCTCGGCAAAGGCACGCAACGTGTCGGCAACAGTGTCGACGGTGTCGAACAGCGGCTCCTTGTCCTCCTGATTGTCTTTGTTGTAGGCGAGCGGCTGGCCCTTCATCAGAGTGAGCAGGGAAACCAGATGACCGGTAACGCGGCCGGTTTTGCCGCGGGCCACCTCGGGAACATCCGGGTTTCTTTTCTGCGGCATGATCGATGAACCGGTCGTATAGCGATCGGGTAGCCGAATGAACGCGTAGCGCGGGCTGAGCCAGATCACCAGCTCTTCGGCCAAGCGCGAAACGTGCGTCATCACCAGGGCGCCAGCGGCGCAAAACTCGATCGCGAAGTCGCGATCACCGACTGCATCGAGCGAGTTCTCCGCGATCGCTTCGAAGCCGAGCCGCTCGGCGACGAACGCACGATCGATCGGATAAGTTGTTCCGGCGAGCGCCGCGGCGCCGAGGGGCAGGCAGTTGACGCGATGGCGCGCATCGAGCATGCGCGCGCGGTCGCGCTCGAACATTTCTGCGTACGCGAGCAGATGGTGGCCGAAGGTGACCGGCTGCGCGACCTGCATGTGGGTGAACCCCGGCATCAGCGTGCCGGCATGGCGCGCGGCCTGCTCCACCAGCGCGTGCTGCAGGGCATCGATCAGGCAGACGATGCGATCGATCTCGCCGCGCAGCCAAAAACGCAAATCGGTGGCGACCTGGTCGTTACGCGAGCGGCCGGTATGCAGCCGCTTGCCGGCATCACCGACCAGATCGGTCAAACGCTTTTCGATGTTCAGGTGAACGTCCTCGAGCTCGATCTTCCACTCGAATTCGTTGCGCTCGATCTCGCCGCGGATCTGCTGCAAACCGCGCTCGATGTCAACGAAGTTCGCGCCGTCGATGATTCCGCACTTGCGCAACATTGCCGCGTGGGCGAGCGAGCACTCGATATCCGCGAACGCCAGTCTGCGATCGAAGCCGACCGACGCGGTGTAGCGCAGCACGAAATCCGCCACCGGTTCGTCGAATCGGCCGGACCACGCAGTGCTTTTCGAAGCTAACGGACCGTCGGGTTTCGCGGATTGCTCTGACATAATCGATTGAGAGGCATAAACGGGGTGAGTAAGGCCTATCTCATATTCGCACGTGAGCCGCGTTGTCACCAAGACGGTATGGATGCTAGGCGTCGCGACGCAGACGCCCGTCTTGGTGGCAACCCTTCGGGAGCGGGTTGCGCGCGGCGCATGGCGTTGTTGCCTCCTCCTGATGTGCCTCGGCACGCTGCGTCGCCGGCGCCTAGCCCTGCGCCGCGCGCAACCCGCTCGCGGTCACGAGCGAGTATGAGAGAGGCCCGGTTCGTGAAGCCATCATCACCCACGCTAAAAGGGCCGCTCGCTCGCGCCGAGACCGCGGTGCCGACGCCACGGCGGGTCATTCCGGACGGTTGCAACATGGGTGTGCTGCTGCGGGTGATCGGCACCGTGGTTGCCTTGGCGCTGATGGCCGCGATCGGCGACTCGGCGTCGATTGCCGATGCATTGACATCGCTGTTGCGGCTGATGACCTACATCGCGCCCACCACGCTGATAACGCTGATGCTCTGGTGCGCCGCGCGCCGCACGCTCCATGCTTTCGACGTGCCGATCCAGCGCGGTGTCTCCTGCCTGATCCCCGCGATCGTCGCCGTGGCCGTTGCATTGTTGCTGCAGACACCGGACGGTGAGTGGACTGCGCTGGCCCAGGGCGCGGTCGGTTTCGCGCTGGGCGCCGGATTTCAGCATTACTCGGAGCTGCGCGAGCGCGCATTTTCGCCGGCCATCATCGAAGCGAAGTACCAGGCGCTGCAGTCGCGCATCCGGCCGCACTTTCTGTTCAACAGCCTGAACGCAGTGTTGTCGGTGATCCGTACCGAGCCCGAAAAGGCCGAGCGG
>JBGSWY010000464.1:0-7370 GCA_041751715.1 Burkholderiaceae bacterium | reverse complement strand
GAAGTCGGTTGCGATTTGGTTTTGACTACCGGCGGCACCGGGCCGTCGCGCCGCGATGTGACTCCGGAGGCCACGCTGGCAGTCGCGACGCGCGAGATGCCCGGCTTCGGCGAACAGATGCGCCGCATCTCGCTGGAGTTCGTGCCGACCGCAATCCTGTCGCGGCAGGTCGGCGTATTGCGGGAGTCAGACGATCACGCGGCACTGATCCTGAACCTGCCGGGCCAGCCGAAGGCGATCGCAGAAACGCTGGCGGGCCTGAAGACACCGGAAGGCGCGCATCGGGTGCACGGCGTCTTTGCCGCCGTGCCCTATTGCATCGACCTGATCCGCGGGCCGTACATTGAAACCAACGACGCGGTAGTCAGGGCGTTTCGGCCGAAGTCGGCGGCCAAGGGCCAAACTGCATGAACGCACTGCTCGAATGTATCGAACTGCAAACCCAGTCCGAACCGGAATCAAGCCTGATCTGGTTGCACGGCCTGGGCGCCGACGGTTACGACTTCGTGCCGGTCGTGCGCGAACTGCAGGCGTTGGGTGTGCCGCCGGTGCGCTATGTGTTTCCGCACGCAGCAACGATGCCGGTGACAATCAACGGCGGAGCGGTGATGCGGGCGTGGTACGACATCGTCGGCGCCGACCTGGTTCGGCGCGAAGATGAAAAGGGGATCCGCGCGTCGCAGCAGCAGGTCGAAGCGCTGATTGCGCGTGAAGTGGAGCGCGGTACGGCGCGGTCTCGGGTCGTGTTGGCAGGCTTTTCGCAGGGCGGCGCCATTGCGCTGCAGACCGGCTTGCGGCAGTCCGCTCCGCTGGCAGGAATCATCGCGTTGTCCTGCTACCTGCCGCTGGCGGATAGCTTCGCCAAGGAAAGGGCCGGCGCCAGTGCTGCCGTACCGATCTTCATGGCGCACGGCCTGTCCGATCCGGTCGTGCCGCTGGCGCGCGGCATCGCTGCGCGCCATGCGCTGCAGGCGGCGGGTCACCCGGTCGAGTGGCATCAGTATCCGATGCCGCACTCGGTCAATGAGCAGGAGATTCGCGATATCGCCGAGTTCCTGAAGCGCGTGCTGGCTTAGAAGCCATCTAAAAAAGTAACGAGCAGGCCGAGGTTGCCGCAAGAAGCGAACATGTACGTGAATTACGGCGAGCACCGCAGCGGCAAGACCGGACCGCTCAGTATTGTTGAGATGCCTTCTAGCGTTTGTCAACGCTGAAGCGCCCGGCACCGAATCCGGCGACGTACAGCAGGCCGCCGATGATTCCCATGTTTTTCAGGAACTGAATTTTCTGCATTGCCACTTGTGCCTCCGGCATCGCCCAGAAGTTGTGGAACAGGAAGCAGAGCAGCAAAGTGAAGGCCGCCAGGGCCAGCGCTGCCCAGCGCGCCTTCCAACCCACCACCAGCATCAGTCCCGCGATCAGCTCCAATGCGATAGTTCCCGCCGCGAAAAACTCCGGCACCGGAAATCCCTTTGACGCAATCGTGCTGATCAGTCCCTGAAAGCCGCCGATCTTGTCGAACCCGGAATCCAGAAAAATCGCAGCCAACAGAATGCGTCCGATCAGGGCGAAACCATGGGTCATTGAGTTCATTTGATAGCTCCGTCAGCGAGAATTCAGTTCATGGGAGATCGAACACGAGGACCTCTGCCTCATGGCCGTTGGCAAGCCGAATACTATTGATATCGGTCAGCTTGGCTGCATCGCCGGTAACGAGGCGCGTTTCGTTGACCTCGATCTCGCCGCGCGCCACATGCACGTAGGCGCGGCGGCCGGCCTGCACACCCAACGAAGCGCTTTCGTCGCCGGTGAAAGTACCAACGTACATGCGGGCGTCCTGATGAATTGTTACCGAACCATCGGCGCCGTCAGGCGACGCGACCAGACGCAAGCGCCCGCGCTTGGCTTCGGCGTCGAAGCGCTTCTCCTCATAACTCGGTTCGATGCTGCGCACATTCGGTTCGATCCAGATCTGCAACAAGTGGGTGGTTTGTCCCGATTGATTGAATTCCGAATGCCGCACGCCGGTGCCGGCGCTCATGCGCTGCACATCTCCGGGCCGGATCACTGCGGCCGCGGCGCCCTGGCCGATGCTGTCCTTGTGCGCAAGCTCGCCATCCAGAACATAGGTGACAATTTCCATGTCGCGATGCGCATGCGTGCCGAAGCCCATGCCCGGCGCAATTCGATCTTCGTTGATCACGCGCAGCGGGCCGAAGCTCACATGGTCGGGGTCGTGATAGTCGGCAAACGAGAAGCTGTGAAATGTCTGCAGCCAGCCGTGATCGGCATAGCCGCGTTCATCGCTGCGGCGAATCGTCAACATAATCGTGAGTCTACGCAACGGAACGCAGCGACGTCGCGCCATTCCTTTTCTCGCTCTTGGATTGCGCGTGCACGCGCGTTGTTGGCGGTTCGTCTGGCGCGAACCGCCAATCCCGGATCTAATCCGCGCGACCACCGGCGGCTTAGCCGCCGATGTCCGGCGACATGCCCCCTGCATGTCGCTCGTCCCTCAGGAGGAAGCGCGCCTAGCTAATCGCTGCGAGTGCACGTGCGACGGCGAAGCCGTCGCGTACACGAGAGCAACGCCTGCGCCTACGCGCGCGTGGCGCGCGGTACCAGCGGCGTGACGTTGTTCGGCAGGCCTACGCCATGCGCGAATGCGAAGCGATTCTTGCCCTTGAGTTTGGCGTCGTACATCGCGAGATCGGCCAGTTGCAACAGGCGCTCGAGATCGCGGCCCTGTTCCGGCGCGAGCGCAACGCCGATGCTGGCCGACACCGTCAGCGGGGGTAACGTGCCCGATGCTTCCCCGCTCGCCTCGCCCGGCAGTACCACCGGCTGCGAGATGGCCTGCAACAGTCGCAGCGAAATTTTCTCCACTTCGAGGCGCGCACCGACATCCGGCGCCAGCACCGCGAACTCGTCGCCACCGCGCCGTGCGACGGTATCCTGCGGCCGCATCACGCGCGTCAGCCGAACTGCAATCTCGCGCAGCATCAGGTCGCCCACTTCATGGCCGTATTGATCGTTGATGTCCTTGAAGCCATCCAGATCGACCGCCAGCACGGCGCAGCTGACCTGGCGCAACTCGGACGTGGCAAGCGCAGCCGCCGCGCGTTCCGCCAGCAGGCGGCGATTCGGAAGTCCGGTGAGCTCATCGTGCTGCGCTTCGTGCAGCGCGTTGGCTTCGCGCTGCTTCAAGGTGTCGATGTCGGCAATGACCAGCACGAACTCGCCCGGCGCGATCGAGCGGGCAGTCACCTGGCACCACGCGGCGCCCTCACCCGAGCCCATGGCCCGGGTGAGCTGAGAACCGAGCTTCGCGCCGCGCTGCACGCGCAATTCGCGCACAACGGCTTGATCGCGCGTGCTGGCTTCTTCCGCCGCTTCGGTGACATCGCGCCAGTCATCGGCTTCAAGCAGGCAATCGGACACCTGCGTATGCGCCAGCTCATCCGGCGGCAAGCCCACCAGGCGCAGGAACGCATCGTTGCAGCGCTGCACGGTACCGAGCTTGACCACCGCGATCGCCTGACCCGCCGAGTCGAGCACGGTGCGCTCGACCCGCAAAGCTTCGGAGAGCCGCCGCTCGCGCGACTTCAATGCCGTCAAATCGGCGTTCATGCCGATCGCGCCGGCAAACGTACCGTCCGGGCGTCTCAGCGGCGCCGCGCTGATCGACATGATCAGCCGACGGCCGCCTTGCGTCATATGCACCGCCTCCAGATCGCGAATCGGCTTGCCTTCGCGCAACCCTTCGAACGCGGCGCCGATAGCGGGCTGATCGATATCGGTCGGCAGCAGTACTTCGATCGATCGGCCGAGAAGCTCACGTGTTTCGTAGCCGTAGATCTCGCGTGTCGCGCGGCGGCTGACGAACGTGACGATGAATTGATCGTTGCAGGCCCAGATCAGATTGGCGGACGCCTCGACCAGCGCTTTGTATTGCGATTTGCTGCGCTTGAGCCTGTCGATCTCCATCAGCTCGGTGTGCGACGCGATCGTGTCGAGCACCATCACCGCCTGCAGACTCTTGCTCGGATCATGGCTGGTGTAGGGCACGAAGTGACTGCGCAGATGCAACCGTCCACCGGAGCGGCTGGTGCGCGCGTTGACCACATCGAACACCGGCGTGCCGGCGAGCGATTTTTGCAGCGCATTCAAGATCGCCGCGCGCGACTCGCTCTTGAACTCGAACGCTTCGTCCCACTGCGGCCGCAGCCGTGTTTCGGTGCGCAGGCCCCAGCGCTTCGGATCGGCGCTCTGCGCATGCACCACGCGACCCTGGGCATCGACCAGCCAGACCAGCACCGGCAAGCGCGCCAGCAGATCGGCCGTGGCTTCGACCGGCCGCTCGGGCGCATTCTTGGCTGCCGCGATCGTTCCGACCACCGGTGCGATGGCACTACCGATCGGCGGCCGCGTCACGCAGATCACGCGCACCAGCCGTGCCACGCCAGCGACGTCGCGCAGGCTCATGCGCTCGTCGAACACCGCGCCGGCGCGCAAAAATTCCTTGTAGATGCCGTTGATGCGTGTCCGCTCGGAATCCGTGAGCAAGTACCCGAGCGGAAAGCCGGTCGGATCGCTCGCCAGAAGGCGATCTGCCGGCGGCGGAAACTCGCGCGGCAGCACAAGTATCCCGCGCTCATCGCGATACCACGGCATCCCCGGCGTGCCGCCCATCCACTCGGCGAAGCGGCGTGCGTCCTCCAGCAATCGTGTCGGACCAAACGGCTCGTGCGCTGTCTTGGTAAGGGCAATGACGACCACGGATGATTCGCGGCCCGGTTCCATGAAGCGGACCCGGCCGTTCCATAGCACCCCCTCGAACGTACGATCCGCCGGCCTGATTTCGACCGCGACGCTGGACCTTGAAGGATTCTTCACCGGATCAAGCGCTTCCGGCGGATCGGCGATCAGGCATTCGGCCACCAGATTGCCAACAATCGCGCGCTCGCCGCGGCCGATGAACTCGCACGCCGAACGATTGACTTCGAGCACGCGATCGCCGCGCACGACGATCACCGGTGTCGGCATTGCGTGAATCGCGGCCTGCCATCCAAAGCGGGTCAGATCGTTGCTCATCGTCTGTTGCGCCTGGCGATTGACGTGGCGCGCCATCGGCTGTTGGCGGCCGATCCACCATGCAGCCAACAGCCACAGCGGAAAGCCGAAGACGAACGTCGGCATTTCGCCCTGCACGCGCAAGGCGCCGATGGCGAACACTCCGACCCAGGCAAAAACGTAGAACGTCCAGATGCGCGGCCAGCCGCCGTAGCTCAGCGCTGCCAGCAGGACGGCGCCGGCTGCGGCGTACGCGCCAGGACCGGCAAGAAAGACCGCGGGTTTCGGTACCAGCGCGAGCATCAGTGCCCACAGCGCAACTTCGGCAACCGCAGTCGCCAGATAAATTTGTCCGCCGCGCGTTTCCGCCAGCACCGCGCCGCGCGCTGTTGCGTATTCAGTGGCAATCAGAAAGCGCAGCGCCACATTGACACCGTACAGCGCCAACCAGGCGAGCGCTAGAAGATTGGCGCCTGCGCGCATCGAAGCAAACGCGGCCACCAGGCCCACCAGCAGCAGCGCCGGTAACAATCGCCGCTCGGCCGCAAACGCGACGCGCAGGTCAAACTGGCCTTGCGCAGACTTGCGCAAAGCGCCGCGCGTGCCGGTGTGTGCTCCGCTCGACTGCATAGGGATGCTGCGCGATCGCGCGATCAGGTGGACCGACATGCTAGCGGCGAGCCGGCCCGGTCAGCAATTACCGGCTGTCGGCAAACCCCGCCATTAGGCGTCGCGCTAATCCGGAAGGATGAATCCAACGCCTATTGCAACCGCGCGCGGTCTTTCACAACGGTGCGACCGGTGACGGGGGTTCCGACCTCTCCGGCAAACTGGTAGCGATTCTTACCGGCCGCTTTCGCCGCGTACATCGCGTTGTCGGCCGACGACAGCAAGGAATCGAAGTCATGGCCGTCGGCGGGAAAGAGCGCGATGCCGACGCTCGCATGCATGCGCACGGTGCGCCCCGGCACATCGACGTTTTCGCTGGCAGCGGCGATCAGCTTCTCGGCCACCACCACAGCAATCGACGGCTCGTCGATTTCAGGCAGCAGCACGACGAACTCGTCACCGCCGGTGCGCGCGACCACGTCATAGTCGCGCAGCACGCTGGACAGACGTTGCGCCACGCGCCGTAACAACGCATCACCGTACGCGTGACCGAACAGATCGTTGACTTCCTTGAAGCCGTCCAGATCGAGCACCAGCACTGCGGCCAGGCGCCTTTGACGCAGCGCCACCGACAGCAGGCGGCGCGCATGCTCGACCAGCAGCCGGCGATTCGGTAAGCCGGTGAGTTCGTCGTGGTTGGCCTGATGCCACGCAATCTCTTCGCGCTTTTTCAGCGCGGAGATATCGGTGAGCACCAGGATGCGCGAATTCGCTTCGCCCGCCTGGCGCGATGTCAGCTGGCACCAGATCGTGCGGCCGTCCTGCGCGCGCAGCATCACTTCATGAATCGCTGCGTCGCCCTTGACGCCGGCCGCGCTGGTGCCGTGTTCGATCGTTTCCCAGTCGTCACGATTGGCAAGGATCTCCGCCACCGGCTGGCCGATCAGCGCTTCGCGCGCGACTCCGAGCATGCGCGCGAGCGCGCCGTTTGGTCCTTCGATCCGTCCCCGCCGAACGAACGCGATCCCTTCTCCCGCCGCGTCGAATACCGCCTGCTGATTGCGCAGCGCGATGTTCAACTCGCGCTCGCGTTGTTTCAGCCCGGTGATGTCGCTGCAAATTCCGGTGACCGACTCGATCGCGCCGGCATCGTTCAGCATCGGCAGCGCACTGATATTCACGTACAGCGGCTCGGCGCGCTTGGTGCGCTGCACCGCTTCCATGTCGAATACCGGCCGGCCGTGCATCACCGGCGAGAAGCGGCGCAGGAACTCGCGACGCGTGAACTCCGGCGCATTGAAATCCCATACGAAGCGGCCGATCATTTCGCGCGGCTCGTAGCCATACAGATCACGGCAGGCGCGATCGGAGACGAAGGTCAGGCGGGCGTTGCGGTCGCAGATCCAGATCAGCGATGGCGAAGCCTCGACCAGCGCACGATAGCGGCGCTCGCTTTCGGTCAGTTTGTACTGTGCGATCCGGCGCTCGGTGTCATCCACGATAGAAAATACGAGCCGCGTCGTGCGGCCATCGCTGCCCCGCAGCGATTCGCCGCGCAGAACAACCCAGACGTAGCTGCCGTCGGCACGCTGCATTCTGCATTCCTCGCGCAGTGCCGCGCCATGCTCGATGTGCCGGCGGCGAGCGTTGCGCACCCGATCGCGATCGTCCGGATGCAGCGACTCCGA
>JBGSWY010000463.1:0-1600 GCA_041751715.1 Burkholderiaceae bacterium | reverse complement strand
GACGTTGCGCGTCAGCCCTTCGAGCGGCTTCGCCAGCGCGATCAGCTCCTGGTTCTCCTCGTCGGCGGCGACCGCATCGGCAAACGCCGGCTCATTCGCCAGCGCACGCTCGAGCGTCCACGGATCGGCCGGGTTGTGCGGGATCAGTTTCGACAGCTGGTCGCACTTCGTGTACGGCATGTCGAGCACGCGGCCGGCATCGCGCACGACGGCCTTCGCGCCCAGCGTGCCGAAGGTGGCGATCTGCGACACCGCATCGTGGCCGTACTTGCGTTTGACGTAGTCGATCACGCGGTCGCGGTTGTCCTGGCAGAAATCGATGTCGAAATCCGGCATCGACACCCGCTCCGGATTCAGGAAACGCTCGAACAGCAATCCGTATTGCAGCGGATCGAGATCGGTGATGCGCAGTGAATAGGCCACCAGCGAACCGGCACCCGAGCCCCGCCCCGGCCCGACCGGAATGCCGTTGCCCTTGGCCCAGTTGATGAAGTCCGCCACGATCAGGAAGTACCCCGAGTAACCCATCTTCGCGATCGTCGAAAGCTCGAGATCGAGCCTCGCTGCGTACTCCGGGCTCTTCCCTGTGCGTACACGCTCGTCGGCGTAGAGCTTCGTCAGGCGTTGCTCGAGCCCGCTCGATGCCAGCGCCCGGCAGTGATCATCGAGTGTGACGCCATCCGGCGTCGGAAACTTCGGCAATCGTGCGGTGCCCAGCTCAAGCGTCAGATTGCAGCGCTTGGCGATCTGCACCGAATTTGCCAGCGCCACCGGCGCGTCGGCAAACAGCTCGGCCATTTCCGCCTGCGTCTTGAAGTACTGCTCGGGTGTGTAGCGCCTGGGGCGGCGCGTGTCGTTCAGCGTGTAGCCCTCCGCAATGCATACGCGCGCCTCGTGAGCGCGAAAGTCTGTGCGCTCGAGAAACTGGATTGGATGCGTCGCCACCACCGGCAGTTTCAGCCGCGCGGCCAGCGCCAATGCAGCCCGCGTCTGCGCAGCATCATGCGCATCGCCGGTGCGCTGCAGTTCCAGATAGAACCGCTCGTGAAACGCTGCGGCCAGCCGCTGTGCAGCCAGAGTCGCCGCTTCGGGCTTGCCGCCCAGGAGGCATGTACCCACCGCGCCGTGGCGCGCGCCGGAGAGCGCAATCAGGCCCTGCGCGCGCCGCCCGCGGTCTTCTTCGAACCACTCGATTCGCACTTCCGCGCGATTGCGGTGTGGATTCTCGAGATACGCACGGGTGATCAGCTCGCACAGGTTCAGGTAACCGGAGCGGCCCTGCACCAACACCGCCATCCGGGTTGGGCTGTCCCGATCGGAGTCGTTCGTCATCCACAGATCGCAGCCGATGATCGGCTTGATACCGCGCTTGCGCGCTGCTGCGTAAAAGCGCACTGCGCCGAACAGATTGGCGCTGTCGGTGAGCGCCAATGCACCTTGTCCATCTGCGGCCGCCTTGGCGATCGCCTCATCGATGCGAACGATGCCGTCGATCACCGAGAATTCCGAATGCAGGCGAAGATGGACAAACTGCGTACTGCTCATCGAGGCGATTTTGCCACTGCGCCCCTCGCTTCACTGTGGATAACCCAACCGCGAG
>JBGSWY010000462.1:0-3021 GCA_041751715.1 Burkholderiaceae bacterium | reverse complement strand
TCGGCGCCCGGATCGATCGGAAAGAAGAAGCCGGTATCGCGAATTTCCTGGTTCAGCTGCTTGCGCGTGACGCCGGCTTGCACAGTGACCGTCAGATCCTCCGGATTCACGGCGAGCACCTGGTTCATCTGCGACAGATCGACGCTGACGCCGCCATGCAGAGCCAGGAGGTGGCCTTCGAGCGACGAGCCGACGCCGTAGGGAATCAACGGAATACGATGCCGCGCGCATAGATTGACCAGCGCGGCCACTTCTTCTGTTGACTGCACGAACACGACGGCATCCGGCGGCATCGGCGCATACGGCGATTCGTCGCGGCCATGGTGCTCGCACACCGCATCGGCAGTCGTCAGGCGTTGGCCAAAGGCACTCTGCAACGCGTCGACAAACTCGGTGGGCAGCGGCTTGCGCAAAGTGCGGGGCGATACAGGCGCATTCATAATGGCGTCCTTGGTCTGACCTGCAAACTTTCAGAGGCAATTCTATGGGCAATCGACTCTCCCAGATTGCGACGCGCACCGGTGACGATGGCACCACCGGCCTGGGCGACGGCACGCGCGTGGACAAGGATCATCTGCGCGTGGCGGCGATGGGCGATGTGGACGAGCTCAACTCGAGCATCGGCGTGCTGCTGACCAACGAATTGCCGGAACAGGTGAGCGTCGATCTGTCGGCGGTACAGAACGATCTGTTCGACCTCGGCGGCGAGCTGGCGATCCCCGGTTATTCGATGATCAATGACAAGCAGGTGGCGCGGCTGGATGCGCGGCTCGCGCACTACAACGCGGATCTGCCGCGCCTGGCCGAGTTCATCCTGCCGGGCGGCTCGAGCGCAGCTGCGATGGCGCACGTCTGCCGCACCGTGTGCCGCCGCGCGGAGCGCGCGCTGGTTGCGCTCGGCAGGCAGGACAAGCTCAACGACGCGCCGCGGCAGTATCTGAATCGCCTGTCCGATCTGCTGTTTGTGCTGGCGCGTGTGTTGAACCGGCATGCCGGCGGCGCCGATGTGCAGTGGCAGCAGCGCAAGAACCAGTAACGTACCGATAGTCCCATCTGACCATGAAACTCGAACAGTTGGCAGTGTCCCTTGCGTATGCGCTGATGGTGAGCTCGGTCGCGGCGGCTTCGACGCGTCCGACCATCCCTGTTTTCGATGCGCCCACGATCGCCGCGCGCTGCGGAGCCGAGCTCGCGAAATTGCGCGCGACCAAGAAGATGATCGAGACAAGGAAGACCGGGGACGTCTTCGCGGACTGGAACCGGTTATCGGTTCAGTTCGCCGACTTCGCTTATCCGATTTACCTGCTGCAAAGCGTCTCGCCGGACAAGGCCACGCGGGATGCCGCGCAAGCTTGCCTCGAGAAGTTGCTGCCATTTGAGACAGAGCTCGCGCAAAGCGAGCCGCTGTATCGAAGAGTAAGCGCGGTCAAACCGAAAGACCTGACCGATAAGATTTTCCAGCAGGACCTGATCGAAAAGTTCGAAGACGGCGGTGCGACGCTGCCGGCCGGGAAGCGCAAGCGCGCGCGGGAAATTGCCGACGAGATCGAGCGCCTGGGCCTGCAGTACAGAAAGAACGTCAACGAGGATCCGACCACCGTTGTGCTGACGCCGGCCGAAGCGGCAGGCATGCCGGAGACATGGCTCGCTGCGCGCAAGCGCGACGTCGCCGGCAACCTGGTGCTGGGTCTCGACTATCCGACCGTCGTGCCGTTCATGCAGAACGCCGTCAGCGAACCGGCCCGGCGCAAAGTGTGGCTGGCAAAAAACCGCGAGGGTGGCGAGCAGAACCTCGCCTTGCTCGATCGCGCGTTGAAGTTGCGCTACGAGCTCGCGCAACTGCACAGTGCGCCGGACTTTGCGACGTACGTGCTGAAGCGCCGCATGGCGCAGACGCCTGCGGCAGTGAACGAGTTTCTCGGCAAGGTGCAAGCCGCGGTGAGTGACGTCGAGGCGCGCGAACTCGCGGAATTGCGCGCTGACAAGGCGAAGGTCACCGGCACCGAACCGGTGTCGCCGATGCTGTACCGCTGGGACGTCGCGTTTCATCAGGAGCGCATTCGCCGTGCGCGCTACCAGGTCGATCAGGAAGCCCTGCGCGCCTATTTCCCGACCGGCAAGAGCGTGGACTACGCGATCGAGCTGGCCGAGCGGCTCTACGGGGTGACCTTCGTCGAGCGGAAGGTGCCGACGTGGCACGAAGACGTGCGCTACTTCGACGTGTTCGAGCGACTCGCCGCAGGCGACAGGAATGGCGCATTCATCGGCGGTGTTTACCTGGATCTGTATCCGCGCGAGGGCAAGTACAACCACGCGGCGGCGTTTCCGGTGCGCGCCGGCTCGACGCTCGCGGAGCGCACTCCGATCTCGGTGCTGGTGACCAACTTCAACCGCAAGGGTTTGAATCACGACGAGCTCGAGACGCTGCTGCACGAGTTCGGCCACGTGCTGCATGGCGTGCTGTCGAAGACCCGCTACGCCGATCAAAGCGGCACGTCGGTCAAGCGCGACTTCGTCGAGGCGCCTTCGCAGATGTTCGAAGAGTGGGCGCGCCGCGAAGATGCGCTGAAGCTGTTTGCCGAAATCTGTCCGGAGTGTCCGCGCCTGACCAGCGCGCAGATCGATCAGCTGGACGCTTCGCGCAAGTATGGTCAGGGTTCCCGCTTCGCGCGACAGCGCGAGTACGCGGCCTACGACATGAAGCTGCATACGGGCGTGCCGCCGGCGGCCATGCCGACCTGGGCGGAGCTCGAAGGCAAGACCCGGCTGGGGCATGTCGAGGGTTCACTTTTCCCCGCAAGCTTTGGCCATCTGATGGGCGGGTACGCCGCCGGCTACTACGGCTACATGTGGTCGCAGGTGCTGGCGCTCGACATGCTGTCTGCGTTCGACGGCAAGTTGATGAACCCCGCCGTCGGCCGCCGCTTCCGGCAAACCATTCTCGGCTCGGGCGGACAGCGCCAGCCGCACGCGCTGGTCGAAGCGTTCCTCGGCCGCAAGCCGACCAGCGACGCGTTTTAC
>JBGSWY010000461.1:0-3695 GCA_041751715.1 Burkholderiaceae bacterium | reverse complement strand
TTGGTTCAGTCGCGCCGCGTCGGCGACTGGTGCGGTCCGATTCCGAACCTAGCCGCCATTGCCATCAGTTCGGCGGTGGTCTTCGCGTGCGTACGCTCCATGATGCGCGCGCGATGAAACTTGACCGTCTGCTCGGCGATTCCCAGATCACACGCAATTTGCTTGTTGAGCTTGCCGGCAGCCACCGCGCGCAGGACTTCGCGCTCGCGCGCACTGAGACGTGAAAATCGCTGTTCAATCTCGCTTGCCGTGGACTTGGCAAGGCGTCTCGCCGCATCGCGATCGATCGCGGTATTGACCGCTCCGAGAAGCGCTTCTGCCGCTACAGGTTTGGTTAGAAAGTCCACGGCGCCAGCCTGTATTGCACGGACGGTCATCGGGATGTCGCCCTGCCCGGTTAGGAAAATAATGGGTACCTGCGACCCTGTCTCACTCAAACGCCGCTGCAATTCGAGGCCATCCAAGCCCGGCAAATCCACGTCAAGCACGATGCAACCCGGAGCAGTGGATTGCCATCGGGCGAGAAAGGCTTCGGCCGACTCGAAGGTTTCGACGGCCCAATTTTCTGCGCGCAGTAAACGCGCGAGAGATTTCAATACGGCGGGGTCGTCATCGACCAGAAAGACGGTGGGTTCTGCCACGTTGGCGCTCATGCAGTTGGTCGCAAAGGAAGCGCAGCGCAGAAAGTGGCGCCCCTATCGACATTATTGTCTGCAGTCAGACTTCCGCCGTGCGCAACGACGATCGAGCGGCAGATTGCGAGGCCGATACCCATGCCTCCGGACTTGGTGCTCCAAAATGGATCGAACACACGCTTCAGCTCGCCGGCAGCAATGCCCGGGCCATTGTCGATCACGCGCACTCTCACACACGCGTCTGTCGCGTCGGTACGGATGGTGAGCAGGCGTTGCTTATCCGCGCTGGCCTTCATTGCCTCGGCAGCATTGACGAATAAATTCAGCAAAACCTGCTGCAGCTGCACGCGATCGCCATCGAGTACGGGTAACGATGGCTCCAGGACCGTAATGGCTGTGACCTGGTGCAGCAGAAGCTCGGTGTGCACGAGATCGAGCGTCTCGCGGATCAGTTCATTCAGATCGAGCTGCTGCAGCCGAAGCTCGCTGCGCTTGAACAATGCTCGCAGTCGAACGATCACCTCGGCGGCGCGATGATTCTCACTGATGATGTCGTCGCAAATTTCGCGCAGCTCGCGAATATCAAGAGGGTCGCGCGCGAGCATTTTTTGCGCCGTTTCGGCGTTCGTCAAAATAGAAGTGAGTGGCTGGTTGAGCTGGTGCGCGATCGACGCCGAAAGCTGGCCCAGCACCGAAACGCGCGTCATGTGTGCGAGCGCGGCGCGGTCTCGCTCCGATCGCAGCGCCGCGGCGAACACTTCGCCGACCAGCCGGATCCGTGGCACGAACGCGTCGGGCCATACACGGGTGCTGCGAATCGTTGCGAGCGAGAGCGCGCCGGCGATCGTGCCGCCGAGGTGCAGCGGAACCATCAGCGCCGAGCGCGTGCAAAGCGCAGCAAGAACTGCCTTGTCAGCCGCCGCCTCAGCCGGAAGCTCGTCGATGCGAGCAATTCGCACCGTTTCGTTGGCGCGAATCCGCGACGTCATCCAGGGCAACGCGACGGCACTGACCTTCGAAGGCTGCGGCGCGCCGGCGGCAGTCCATAAGTGAGTCCGCCGCAGGCTTGCCCCATCCGATTCAAGTTCCCACAGTGTCGCGCGGTCCAGATCAAAAAACGCTGCAATACGCTGCAGCCCGCTTTCGATCGCGTCATCGACCGCTCCGGTTGGCACCGGGACGAGCGTCGCGGCAATATCGGCCAGCAGCCGCTCAAAGCCAAGCAGCTCCTCGAGCGTCTCCTGGGCGCTCTTGCGTGCCAGCGCGTTTCCGAAGATCTCGGCAACGAGGCCTAGCCTCACCAACAAATCTGCCGACCACGTGCGTTCGTGCCTGATTGTCGCGAAACTCAGCCCACCTACCACCTGTCCGCCCACGTTAAGCGGCACGTTCACGTGCGAGCGAACGCCGGTGCGCTGAAACGACGCGCGATCTACATGGGCTTCAGCGGGTAGCTCGTCGATCGACGAGAAGACGACACCCTCGCCTCGCAAGATGCGCGGAAGGACCCACGGGTATTTGTCCGTTAGATCGCCCGTCGACGCTTGCGCCAGTCCGCTCCGGGCCCACGATTGCATGCTGCTGTAAGTGCCATCTTCCGGGCTAAAACGTGCGAGGTTGCTGCGATCCACATCGAGAACTTCGACAATCGCGCTCAGCGCCTCTTCGATCGCGCCTTCCACTTCGCTCGGAGGCAACCTGATGAACTCTGCGGATAAGTCTGCGAGCAGCCGCTCGAATCGCAGCAGTTCTTCGAGCGAGGGCCCTGCTGAGACCGACCAGTTTCTGCCGGGCTGCACCGAAAGTACCGACGTTTTAAGTGACGGCGTTCTCATCGCTCAACTCGTGCAACGTTTCTGTATGGATTAGCAGCAGCCCTGTCCCGTCACTCGATGCGGATATTCTGTTCACGAATCAATTTTCCCCATCGAGCGGTTTCTGTTTCCAGGAAGCGCCTGTATTCTTCCGACGAGCTGGAAAAAACTTTTGTCCCCGGCTCTTCGAGCTGCCGGATGATGTCGGGCAACTTCCCAATACGCTGAAACTCGCCGGCAAGCTTTTGAACGATGTTACGCGGCGTTCCTGAGGCAACCGAAACGCCCGCAAATCCCTCGGCAACGAGTTGCGGAAAACCGATCTCGGCGACACTGGGGACATCCGGCAGCGACGGTTCGCGTGCCGGACCGAGCACAAGCAGCACGCGAATCCGACCGCTGCGCACCTGCGGCATGTGCGCCAGCAAATTGCCGACCGCAAGCGGCAGGTGACCGCCGGCGAGGTCATTCGCGAGTTGCGCGCTCCCCGTATACGGTACCAACGCGAGCGACATCTGAGTCGCCGCAACAAGTTGCTGCCCCGCAAGATGACTCATGGATCCAACGCCCAGTGCTCCATAGGCGAGTTGGCCCGGATGGGCTTTGGCATGCGACACGACATCTGCGAACGTACGAAACGGCGATTGCGAAGGAACAAATATCGCGAGCACGGAGCGCACCAACAGTGACACCGGGATGAAGTCGCGCGCAGGGTCGTACGCGAGCCGGGGAAACAGGGCGGGGTTAATGGCGGTCGTACCACTGGTCAGCAACAACGTATGTCCGTCGGCAGGCGCCTTCAGCACCGATTCGTTCGCCGGGTTTGTAGCCGCGCCCGGACGATTTTCAACGATGACCGGCTGACGCCATTGCTCCTGCATTTTCGTAGCGAACGCACGCGCGACGACATCGCTGCCGCTACCGGGCGGATAGGGGACGATCCACTTGATCGGTTTAGTTGGATAAGCGAGATCGTTCGCAAGAACGTCTGACCCGGACAGTGCGAGGAGTAAACAACCCGAGATTCGTAGCAGCCAGGAGACTCTGCTCTGATTTGTAGTGGACATTGGCGGGAGCGATGAAAGTGTCCGCCAATGGTAGCCTTGCAGCAGCAGGTTTCCGTATCGCACGCTTCCGTAGGCTGAGCGTGGATGTCACAACGTCGTAACTTTTTGCAGCGAAGAGTCCGCCAAACCAAGGGACCAGTACTGCACGGCCGAGACCTGTCCTAAAGACCAGTAGTCGA
>JBGSWY010000460.1:0-5081 GCA_041751715.1 Burkholderiaceae bacterium | reverse complement strand
ACGTCGCCGGCCGATGCACGGCCAAGTTTCCGACGCAAGTCGGACACGGTGATGCAACCCGTTGTGCCACCCCCCAACGGCACTATCACGCTGGCCGTCGCACCCTGGGGCGAGGTCAGCGTTAATGGCACGCCGCGCGGTGTCGCTCCGCCGCTGACGCAGCTGTCACTGGCACCCGGCGTGCATACGATCGAGATCCGCAACGCCGCCGCGCCGCCGTTCGTTGCGCGCGTCGAGGTCAGGTCGGGTGAAACACTCACCCTGCAACATCGCTTTTAGTGTCCTTTCCGCGCGCTTTTCGTCCCCTTGCGCCGATTGTGATGCGCGCGCGTATCGGCTAGCCTGAGCCGATGGCCGAAGCGCTGACCCAGAATCTGAAGCTGATCGGCCGCTATTCGATCCTGCGCGAATTGCGGCGCGACCGGCATACGGTCGCCTACCTGGCACTTGATCCGGTACTCAATCGCGAACTCGTGCTGAAAGCCGTGCAGTTACAACCGCGCCGGGACGAGGAAGCAGCCGGGCATGAACGCATTGAGCAGGCGTTCATGCGGCAGGCCCAGGCCGCAGGCCGTCTGCATCACCCGCATATCGTGACGGTGTTCGATGCCGGACGCGTGCACAACATCGGCTATCTGGCACTGGAGCGAGTCGACGGCAAGCTGCTGGACGAAGCAATGCACGACGGCTTTCAACCGGGCGTGCTGCAGGCGGCAGACATCGCAGCGCGCGTGGCCGATGCAGTCGAGCACGCGCACGCGCGCGGAGTGCCGCACGGACATCTGGCGCCATCTCGCATCTATCTGCAGGGCGTCGATAAGTTGCCGAAGGTCATGGGGTTCGGCGGCTGGATCGACAGCGGCGCCACCGGGGATTTTGAACTTACCGGCACGCAGTCGATGCTGCCGTACTTTGGAAACGAGCTGGGCCCCGAAGCGCGCCGCAAGGACATTCGCGCGCTCGGTGCGCTGCTGTTCCTGCTGCTGACGGGGACCCGTCCCGACCTCAACGCGCTGCGCGCCCGCAAAAGCGGCGAGAGCCCGATCATCGAGATTCGCCCGGCGGCGCCGCTCGCACTCGCAGAGATCGCCGAGAACGCGCTCGAGTTGCACGGCGCACGGCCTTTTGGCACCGCAGCGCAATTTCGCAACGCACTGACGACGTTCCTCTGGGGCAACCGCGGCGCACAGCCATCGAGTGCGCTGACCATTACCGGCATGCCGGCGCGCGTCGAAATCATGCCGCCGAAGTCACGCGTTGCCACCGTCGGAATGCAATCGACGATGCGGGGCAAGCGGCCGCCGCCTTCGCGCTGGGGTCACCATGTTGCGCTCGGTAGTGTTGCGTGCGCGATCGCGCTGATCGCGGCCTTCGGGAGCGCGTGGCGCGGCACCGGCGAGTCGGCAGCGTCACCGTCGCCGACACCGGCCGCTCAGCCGTCTGCATTGCCGATCGACAGTCCAGCTACCGTTGCTGAGCCCGCGCCGGATCCATCAGTTCGCGTGGAGTCGGCCCCTGCGCCTCGCGCGAGCACGCCACGCACACCGAAGACTTCCGCGGCCCAGCCTGAACAGGGCCTCGTGACTTTCGCGGTTGCTCCGTGGGGCGAGGTATTCGTCAACGGCACCCGCCGGGGAACAACTCCACCGCTGGCGCAGCTGAAGTTGCCGGCCGGCCGGCATACGATCGAATTGCGCAATGGCCAGCGCCAGCCTTACGTCGCCCAGGTGGACGTTGCGCCTGAACGCCCGCTGCGAATCAGCCATTTGTTTCAATGACGATGAATTTCTCCGGCAAACTCCTTCGGCTGGGCAGCATCGGATTGGCCGGTGTCGTGTTCGGCGGCTGCGCCCTGCTCGACCCGCCGCCCCCACCGCCGCCTCCGCCTCCTCCATCGATCAGCATCGCTCGCCTGTACGAGCAGCCGGCCGAGCGCGCGTTCATCAACGGCATGCGCTTCTATGAAGATGGCCAGTACGAGCGCGCCGAAGTAATGCTCAAGCGCTCGCTGGCAGATGGACTGACCGATCGCAACGACGTGGCAGTTGCAAACAAGCACCTCGCATTCATTGCGTGCGCGTACGACCGGCCGGCTGATTGCGAGACAGCGTTTCGCGCAGCGTTCGCTGCCGATCCTGGATTCAAACTGACCGACGCGGAGATCGGACATCCGCTCTGGGGACCGGTGTACAAGCGGGTAGCAGCAGGAGCGGCACCGAAGTAGCGGCGCAATTGGCTGCTAGTCTGCGCGCGGGAAGGGTTCCCGACGGAGCTTCTGATGAAATCTCTGCTTTCTCTCGCTACTGCGTTCGCTGTCCTCATTTCTCCTCTTGCATCGGCCGCAGACGGCCTGATTGCCGCCAGAAGTCCTCACAGCGCGAAGCAGACGATGGATCGGTTCGAGTCCGTCGCCAAGGAGCGCGGCATGATGGTCTTTGCGCGCGTTGATCATGCTGCCGGCGCTGAAAAGGTGGACCGGAAACTGCGTCCGACGGAGGTGCTCATCTTCGGCAATCCCAAGGGCGGCACGCCGTTCATGGAGTGCGCGCAATCGATTGGAATCGATCTGCCGATGAAGGCGCTGGTGTGGCAGGACGCCGCGGGCCAGGTATGGCTGGGTTACAACGACCCCGCGTTTATCGCCAGGCGCCACGGCGCTGCGCAATGTCCGGCGATTGAGAATCTGCGCAAGGCCCTGTCGGGTTTGACCGAGGCCGCGATCGCCCGTTGAACACGCGCAGCTGAGTCGGGGTTAAAACCCGATGCGTGATTTCTTTGCGGCGCGTTCTTCACTGATGTCGTTGGCCCGCACTTCATCGCGTCCCGCCAACTTTGCGTTGCCGAACGCGGCCAGCAGCACGCGTCGCATTTCGCGCGGTTTGAGTCTGGCGAGCCGGTCGAGGCTCTCGGCGGCAAGCTCGTCCGGGAATGCCCGACCCCATGCGTGTTCCGCCCGCAACTCGTCGTAGATGCAGCGCGCGATGCGTCGTGAGCCTTCGCTATCCGGCGGATCTATCGCATACACGTTCATCCGATTCAGGATCGGCGATGGAATCGCATGCGCCTCATTGGCGGTGGCGATCCAGACCACATCGGAGGCATCGATCGGCACCTCGGCAAACTCGTCGATGAATTCGGTGGCGGTGTCGTGCTCGAGCAGCGTGTAGAGGCTGCCAAGCGGGTCGTACTGCGTATCGCTGCCGGCTTTGTCGATTTCATCGACGACGATGACCGGGTTGGCGTAGTCGCCACTGACCAGCGCGTCGAACACCTTGCCCGGCTTGGCGTTCTTCCACTGCGCCGACGCTCCGGAAAGGATCCACCCTGCGGTCAGCGAACTCATGCCGATGAAGTTGTAGCCAGTGCCGAGCAACCTGGCGAGCCGGCGCGCGAAATGCGTCTTGCCGATCCCCGGCTCGCCGAGTAACAACATCGGCTCCAGTTCGAGCGGGTCATCCGAAGACAGGCACAGTGCAAGTTGCTTGCGAATGTCGTTGAGCGGCTCTTCGAAGTTCGGCAACTCGTTGATCAGCGCATCGATGTCCGGAAGCGCTCCCGGCTTGATCACGAAGCGCTGGCCCCCACTGCGAATCATCTTGACGTAGGTCGCGCGCAACGCTTCGCTCGCGCTGGCGCCCAGCTCCTGAAGCTCGGTCAGCGCTTCCTCGACGCGCAGAACCTGATAGACATCCTTGAACCCGGCGATTGCAATCGGGGAAGGAATCACTGCAGGGACGCCCATCCAGACCTCCGTTCGCGGTGCTAGTCAACGCGTGCGTGGTGAGTGAAACGCAGAAGCTGGCAAACGGTATACATGCAAAACCCTCGCCGAAGACGCGAAAAGCGCAGGGAAAGCACGAAAGCACTCGCGCGCGTCGAGTGCTGCTTGACCGGCTGACGACTGGCTAGGCCGGCGACGATCTAAACGCGTAGGCCTTGCCGTTCAAGAACAAATACTCGACGCGCAAAACGCGCTTGCCGTCAGCCAGCGCGTAGCCAATCACTTCGATGCGGTCGCCCACCTTCGGCGCCTGCGTCAGCCCCCAGGCCTGCATGCGAGACAGCGGTGCGAACTCGATCTCCCACACGCCGGCCGCATTCGCCGGCACCTGCACCTTCTTGAGAATGCCGGGCGCATCGACCGACTGCTGTTGCGCCGGCAAGGTGCGTGAGGCGAATCCCTCCGGCAGCTTGGCCGCATCGGCCTTCAGCATCACTTCTGCGTGCGGGTTCTGCCACCGCACCTCCGTCAGCGTTCCGCTCAGATAAAGCGGCTGGTCCTGATTGAAGCTCGACCAGCCATGATGCGCAAGCACCGGCGTCGCGAGCAACACACCGGCCAGAAACTGCAGAACGTAACGACGCTTCATGACGCCTCCTATATATATGCAATCAATCGGCCGCAGGTGATGACGCCGAGCCAGAGCAGCAACGACAGCAAGGATTGCGCCTTCGCCATGCCATCATGGCGCACCAGACTGTCACGCCGGTGAAACCACCAGGCGTTAGTGCCTGCCATCGCGATCAATCCCAGCTTGATTTGAAAAGCTCGGTTCGCGACAAGTTCCGTGGCATTCGAAATGAACATCAGCACACCGACGGTGGCGGCGATTGCAAATGCCACCAGCGCGACCGGTACCGCCAGGCGTGCAAGCGGGGGCAGCGGCAACGTTGGCGCCGCACCAAACACCCGCAGTTCGAGCAGCATCAACGCACCGAACACGGTCGCGAACGCTGCGATATGAATCGTTTCGAGTGCCGGATAAGTCCAGACAGAGCGCCGAATGGCGTCGGAAAGCGGCCAGGCTTCGATTGCATCGAACGCTGCGTCTAAAGCGGACATGGCACCGGCCTTGACACCGCGTTAACGTCGCCGGCGCGCCGCGCCGCCAAGCAGACTTCCCAGCACGCCGCGCGTGATCTCGCGCGCGATCGACGAGCCGACCGAGCGTGCAGCGCTCTTGCTCATCGCTTCGACCATTCCTTCGCGCCGGCCGCCGCGCGGGCCGGTGCTGCCAAAGAGCAGGTCTTTCAGATAGTTCGCGGCGCCGCCTTCGGTGCCGGCGGCAGGTGCCGTGCCT
>JBGSWY010000459.1:0-2302 GCA_041751715.1 Burkholderiaceae bacterium | reverse complement strand
GATGACAAGCGGCAGCATGACGAAGATCACGCTCAGATACGCGAGCTTTTGCAGCACGTTGTAGCGCTTCGCCGCCTCGCCGACCGGATGCCTGAATTTCAGATGGTCGGTGATCGACGTGCCGATACCGCGCAGCTCTGTCCCGGTCGGCGCCAGATCGCGCGTCAAGTGACGGCTGAACAACGAATAGAGCACGTACGCCACGCCGTTGATCACAAAAATCCAGGCGAAGAAGAAGTGCCAGTCGCGCGCTAGTGCGAGCGAGTATGGGCCCGGAATCGTTGCCCATGACGGAAACGCATGCCTATTGAGCTCGCCGTTCGGATACCGCGAAACGCCCAGCACGCCGGTCGTGGTCAATTCGCGCCCGAATACAGTGGTCACTCCAATTGACTTGCCGTTGCTGGCCTGCCGCGCGCCGATCTGCAGCAAGGGCGGCCGGCCCGAGTAGGACGAGTCACCCCAGTACAGCGCCGGATGCGCATTGAAGATATGCAACCCGCTCATGAACAGCACCGTGAGCGTGATGAAGTTGATCCAGTGCATCACGCGCACTGCCAGCGCGTGACGGTAATACAGGTAACCGGGCGGTGCGGACTTTATGGAGGCAGCGGCCATGGACGGTTCTGGATCGATCAACCGACTTGTGTCGGCGCACGAAACGCGAACTTACACCGGCCGTAGGTCCTTGCGCGTCTCTTGGATTGCTGCGCTCATCAGAATCGAACGCCAGCGATTACCGAGGCACGCCGCGCACTTCGACAGTGGCCTGCGCCAGTAGAGCGCCATCGGCAGCTTCCAGCCGGACTTGATGGCGACCCGGCGCCGGCAACGGAATCATCACCTGGCGCACTCCGCACGGCGCCAGCGATCGGGTGCCGAGCTTCAGGCATACGCGTGTGGTGTGCGCAGCCTCGGCGCGCACCAGCATTGATTGCCGCGATGCCGGGATGTCCGGGTCGGGCGCGATGACGGCGCCGTCGACCGGCGCAAGCAGGCGCGGCGTTAACTCTGCGATCGGCCTGTTGATTGTCGTGATTTGCATGTTCGACTCGGTTCCCGCCACGAACCATTCGTCGCGCGCCGGCTCGACCGAGGGTTCGAATACGACTGGGCGCTTGACCACGCCTGCCGGCACCTCGGGTGCGCGACTCGGCTGACCGGCATGCAGATGTTCGATGATTTCACGCCAGATCGGCGCGGCGCCGGTCACGCCGGAAACATCCCACATCGGTGCACCGGAGAAATTGCCGACCCACACGCCTACCGTGTAGCGGTCGGTGTAGCCCACCGCCCAGTTATCGCGCATACCCTTGCTGGTGCCGGTTTTTACCGCTGCCCATGAACGTGTGGACAATGGGCTGGCCAGCCCGAAAGTCGAGGCGCGCGCTGCGGCGTCGGCCAGAACATCGGACACGATGAAGCTTGCTGCCGCAGATAGCACGCGCACCGATTCGACCTCATGGGGCGCGGCGCGGTCGATCTGCAACCGCGCCGGCGACCACACGCCGCCGTTGGCAAGCGCGCGATAGGCGTTGGTCAATGCGAGCAGGCTCGTGTCACTGCCGCCGAGCGCAAGTCCGTAGCCGTAGTACTCGCCCTCGTGTTTGATGCTCGACAGACCGAACGAATGCAGCGTCTGCCGAAAACGCTCGACACCGACCAGTTGCAGCGCTCGCACCGCCGGCACATTCAGCGACGCGGCGAGCGCGGTGCGCAGCGATACCGCTCCCTTGAAGTCGGGCTCGTAGTTTTGCGGAACGTACAGCCCGCTTGGCGTCGCCAATGTCAATGGCGAGTCGTCGAGCAGAGACGCAGCGGTCAGCCAGCGCTGCTCGAGCGCGACGCCATACAAGAACGGCTTCAATGTCGAGCCCGGCTGCCGCAGTGCCGCTGCACCATCGACTGCGGCAGAGCCAGACAGGTCGCCGCTCGAACCGATGTAGGCCAGCACATCGCCGCTGGCGTTGTCGAGCACGATTACCGCGCCGTCTTCGACGTTCTGGTCGGCCAGCGCTGCCAGACGATTGCGCAACGTCTCGGCGGCGAAGCGTTGCAGCGGCGCAGCGAGCGTCGAGCGCACCGGTGTGCCGGCGCGCGTCAACAATTGCCGCGCCAGATGCGGCGCATCGTCGAGGCCGGCGATCGGCAACGGATGCGACGGTAATGTGGCAGCGGCCGACTCGGCGCGTGCGCACTCGTCTACGCGGTCGATCTTCTTCAATAACGAGCATGCGCGGCGCGCCAGCACGGCGCGCGACGCCGACGGGCTGCGCACCAGCGCCGCGATGACCGCGCTTTC
>JBGSWY010000458.1:0-3342 GCA_041751715.1 Burkholderiaceae bacterium | reverse complement strand
CAGTACGCATTTCTTGCCAACGCCTACAACGCGTTCACGGTTGAAAAGATTCTGATGCGCTATCCGGATCTGAAATCGATTCGCGACTTCGGCACCGTGATCGGCAACCCCTGGAAGGATCGCTTCTTCACCCTGCTCGGCAAGCCGCAGCATCTGGACGGCATCGAGCACGAAACGATGCGCGCCCCCGGCGTGTTCGACGATCCCAGAGTACATGTAGCCGTCAACTGCGCATCGATCGGCTGCCCGATGCTGGGCAACCGTGCCTTTACGCCCGAGAAGCTCGATGCGCAGCTCGACGAGCTCTTCCTCCGTTTCATGTCGGACCGCTCGCGCAACCGCTACAACGCGCAAGCGAAGACGGTCGAGCTATCGCGTATCTTCGATTGGTACGGCAAGGATTTCGAAAAAGGCCACAAAGGTTTCTCGTCGGTCAACGACGTCGTTGCGAAATACGCTGATCACCTCGCCGATGCTCCCGCCGATCGTGCGCAACTGCGCACCGGTCAGACGCCGATCCGCTTTCTCGAATACGATTGGTCGCTGAATGACGTGCGCTAGCGAGCGCGCTCCGTAGTGCAAATCGGGGTCAGACCCCGATTCTTCTTCCCTTCCCTTTGTGCTCCTGGCCATCGTCGTTCCGACGCTTAACGAGGCTGAGACGATCGCTGCGGCGCTTGGGCGATTGGCGCCGCTGCGTGCGCGCGGTGTCGTGGTGACTGTCGTGGACGGCGGCAGCACCGATGCGACGATGGTCAATGCGGCTCCCTACGCCGATCGCGTGCTGCATTCAAAGCGCGGGCGTGCGCTGCAGATGAATACCGGTGCGCGCGCTGCGCTCGAGGCGGTCAACGTCGATGCGCTGCTCTTTCTGCATGCCGACAGCGAACTGTCGGCTGACGCCGACCGTTTGGTCGAGCGCGCGCTGCAGTCAAGCGGCCGCGCGTGGGGACGCTTCGACGTGCGCATTGCCGGTGACGCGCCGATGCTCAGAGTCGTTTCAACCATGATGAACTGGCGCTCGCGATTGACCGGTATTTGCACCGGCGATCAGGCGATCTTCATCACGCGCGCGGCGTTCCAACAACTGGGCGGCTTTGCGCCGATTGCATTGATGGAAGACATCGAATTTTCGAAGCGCGCGAAGACGATATCGTGGCCCGTTGCAATCGGAACGCGCGTCATCACCTCGGGTCGCCGCTGGCAACGGCACGGTATATGGCGCACCATCATGCTGATGTGGCGCTTCCGGCTTGCTTACTTTTTCGGCGCCGATCCACAGCGCCTGGCGCAGCGCTATCGCGATGCGCGCTAGATCATCGGTCGTCGCGCGCGCTGCGTTCGCCTCCCGATGAAACGGCTGCTGCTGGC
Source organism: Burkholderiaceae bacterium (assembly GCA_041751715.1). GTDB lineage: Bacteria > Pseudomonadota > Gammaproteobacteria > Burkholderiales > Burkholderiaceae_F > JACCZX01. Next base: position 1,971 of record JBGSWY010000458.1, on the reverse strand, counting down.
CGGCGGCGGACAGGCGCACGTCTTCGTGCTGGCCGCGCTGGCGCGGGAGACACCGACCGACGTCGAAGTCATTCTCGTAACGCCATCGGAGCAGCTGATCTACACCGGCATGCTGCCGGGCTGGATAGCGGGTCACTATCAACTGCACGAGCTCACGATACCGCTCGCGCCGCTGTTGCAAGCGGCGGGTGTGCGCTTGATTCCGGGCCGGATCGTGTCGCTCGATCTGGAGAATCGAGTCGCACACACCGACCAGGGCGAGGCGATCGGCTTCGATCTGCTGTCGATCGCCACCGGCCCGGCGCCGAACCTGGACGCGATCGTGGGCGCGCGCGATTACTCGTTGCCGCTGCGGCCGCTCGACCGCTTTGTCGCCGGTTGGCAGCGCGTTCAGTCGCAAGCAGCTTCGGCGCGCGAGCCGCTTTGGCTGACGATCATCGGCGCCGGCGCCGGCGGAATCGAAGTCGCTCTGGCGGCGAAGCACCGGCTTCCTAGTGCACGCATACAACTGATCACCGGTGATGCGCAGATTCTTCCGGGCCATGGCACACGCACTCGAACACTGGCACACGCCGCGCTTCGCAACTCTGGCGTCCGGCTGGTGCAGGCGACAGCCGAGCGCGTCGAGCCGCACGCGGTTGTGCTTGACGATGGAGATGCGCTGGCGAGCGATCAGACATTGCTGATGACCGGAGCCGCTGCCGAGCCTTGGCTGCGCCAGACCGCACTCGCCACCGACGATAGCGGCTTCATCGCGGTCAATCAGCATCTGCAGTCCGTTTCGCACGATTTCGTTTTCGCCGCCGGGGATGCTGCGACGATGATGCATGCACGCAGGCCGAAGTCCGGCGTGTACGCAGTACGCGCCGGACCGCCGCTAGCCGCCAATCTGCTGGCCGCACTGGAAGGAGCGCCGCTCGAACCGTACCGGCCGCAGCGCCGGGCGCTGTACCTGCTGTCGACCGGTGCCAGGCACGCGATCGCCTCGTGGGGCCCGTTCGCGTTCGAAGGCGACTGGGTCTGGCGCTGGAAGGATCGCATCGATCGCGGTTACATTGCGAAATTCAACTGCCACCAACAACCCGATGCAAAACGCAGCGAGCAGTCCGAAGATGCTGTCGAGGAGCGCAGACGTACGGACGTACGTTGAGCACCGCGGTAGCAAGATTGGGGTGCGCCATTGTGTTCCATCGGGCTGTTAACCATGCGCGCGCTCGCGATCCTTGCCTTCCTGTTCATCATCCTGCCCCTGCTGCTGTTCGCGGCCGGGCAGTTCGGGTTGCTGATGGGTCGAGCCCCAGCCGAACCCGGTCTGCGCGAAGGCAGGCTGCAGCCGCCCTCGCGCACGTCGAACAGCGTCAGCAGCCAGGCTGCCTTGTGGCCCGCCGGAGAGCACGCGGTCGAGTACGCGACGATCGAACCGTTTGCATTTACGCAGGACTCGGCGCTGGCGATGAACCGGTTAAGTGACGTGCTCGCCGGCTGGCCCGGTGCACGCATCGTCGAGAGCAGTCCCGACTACATCTATGTGCAGTTCGAAACGCGCTGGCTGCGATTCATCGACGATGCCGAATTCCTGCTCGATCCGGCGGACCGCGTGATCCACGTACGTTCCGCGTCACGCATCGGCCGCAAGGACTTCGGCGCCAACCGAAAGCGGATCGAAGCCATTCGCCGCCGCGCAGATCTACGTTGAATCAGGCAGTGGCGACGGCGCGTCACCCTGCAGACGCTTGCGCACCAGATCGATGTAGCTGCGCAGCGCGTACAGCTCATCGGCATACGACAGCGGCACGCTCACCTGCTCGACCCGCTGCTCCAGGTCATTGAGCTTCGGCAGCAATTCGGCCGGTTTGGCGTTCGCCTCATTTGCAGCTTCTTCAATCTCGCGCAGCTGCCGGTACCAGCGAAACACGCGTGACCGGATGCGAAACTCGTAAAGTGGCGGCACCACGCGCGACAGCGGAATCA
>JBGSWY010000457.1:0-5104 GCA_041751715.1 Burkholderiaceae bacterium | reverse complement strand
GTGCTTGACCGGATTGAGCGTCACGCGTCCGAGCACATAGGCCGTGTTGTCGCCGAACATGCGGGCCACATAGCCATGGGACGCTTCGTGAACAGTGATCGCAAACAGCACCGGGATCGCGTACACCGCGATCGTCTGCATCACGTTTTCCATTGAATCGAGTCTAACTTAAGGCGCTCCTCGTGTACGCGACGACTGCGTCGTCGCACGTGCACTCGTCGCGATTAGTTAGGCGCGCTCCCTCCGGAGCGACGAGGGACATGCCGGGGGCATGTCGCCGGACATCGGCGGCGAAGCCGCCGGTGGTCTCGCGGATTCATCCGCGAGATTTGCGGTTCGCGCTAGACGAACCGCAAACAACGCGTACGCGCGCCATACAAAAGCACGCGGATTCGTCGCTCGCATGCCGCTACACACCGAGTGTTGCGATGTCGCCGAGGCCCTGGCGCACCAGCACGACTTCAGCGCCGGTGAGATCCACCACCGTGGTCGGTTGTATGCCGCACGCGCCGGCGTCGAGCACGAAATCGATTTCATGGCCGAGCCGCTCGCGAATGTCCTGTGCTTCGTTCAGCGGCAGTTCATCGCCAGGCAGCTGCAGAGTCGTTGTCAGCAACGGCTGGCCGAGCACGTCGAGCAAACCGAGTGCGACTCGATGATCCGGCACCCGGAGGCCGATCGTCTTGCGCGACGGGTGCGATAACCGGCGCGGTACTTCCTTCGTCGCTTCCAGAATCAGCGTGTAGGGGCCCGGCGTCGCATTCCTCAACAGTCGGTAGGTGCGGTTGTCGACCTTGGCGTACTGCCCGATATCCGACAGGTCGCGGCACATCAAGGTGAGCAGATGCCGTTCGTCGATGCGGCGGATCGCGCGAATGCGATCGACCGCCGTCCGGTCGTCCAGATGGCACGCCAGCGCATAGCACGAGTCGGTGGGAATCGCGCCGACACCCCCGTGATCGAGAATCTGTGCCGCCTGTCGCAGCAATCGCACCTGCGGATCGACAGGGTGCACCGAAAAAAGTTGCGCCATCAGCCTGGTGCAAAACCAATGTGCGTCCCGATTCTGCACCTGCGGTGCTCGACGTGCGTCGCCTGTACGCCTGCGCTCTTCGACGCAACCTCGGGCCGGCTGGCGACGTTTTTCATCAGGCTGTCAAACAAACCGATGCCACACGGGAGTCAGCTCAGGGGAGAGCGGCGCGACACGGCCGAGCTCGACGTTGGCGGATTCGCCCGGCCCGTGAAAGTCGCTGCCGCTCGACGCTTCGAAACCGAACTCGAGTGCCAGTTGCGTGAAGCGGCGCACGTCGTCGGGTGTGTGATTGCTGGTGACGACTTCGAGCGCGGTGCCGCCGGTACTGCGAAAGTCTTCGAGCAGTGAACGTAACGCCAGGTCGTCGAGCCGATAGCGGGCGGGATGTGCGATCACCGCTACGCCGCCAGCGGCACCGATCATGCTCACCGCTTCAGCCAGAGTCGCCCAGCGATGCGGCACATAGCCCGGCTTGCCTTCAACCAGATAGCGCTTGAACACTTCGCGCACGTCGCGGCAAACTTCCTGCTCGACCAGAAATCGTGCGAAGTGCGTGCGGGCGATCATCTGCGGATTCTCTGCATGCCGCAGCGCGCCTTCAAACGCGCCTTCGATGCCGACTTCCGCCAGGCTCGCGCCGATCGCCTGTGCACGCCGCGTACGGCCCGATCGCACGTGCGCGAGCCCATCACGCAAGGCGTTATCGTCACCGCGAATGCCGAGGCCAACGACGTGAATCGTGCTCGTGCCCCAGGTGACAGAGACTTCAACTCCGGGAAGGAACGCCATGGCACGTTCCGAGGCCGCGGCACTCGCCTCCGCCAGGCCGGACACTTCGTCGTGATCAGTCAACGCGTAAAGCTCAACCCCATGCTCGGCCGCACGCCGCGCAAGATCACCCGGCCCCATCGTGCCGTCGGAGTAGATCGAATGTGAATGAAGATCGGCCCGCACCGCATGCGCACCGCTGTAATCAGGCATCGGAGCATTCTAGGGCTTGTGCGAGCTCGCCCGCCCGCCGGCGAAATCTGCGATCAGGCGGGCCACTTCATCCGGCCGATCATGGTGCAGCATGTGCCCGGCATTCTCGACGATCACGCTTTCGATATTGCGCAAGACAGCCTTGCGTGCCTCGATTTCCCGCAGCGCTGCATCGCGATCGGCACCGACATGACGCAGCACATCGGTCTCGGCGGCGCGCACCCATAGCACCGCGCACTCGACGCTTTGCCAGCACGCAAGCACTTCGTCGATTCGATACAGGGTGGGGTTGATGATCCGATGCGCCGGATCGCCGGCAACGCGAAACCGTCCCGCTCCATCGGGCAGCGCCCAGTGCTGCGCAAGAAACGCGGCCCGCACAGCGGGAAGACGCGGATTGTTCCCGGTCAGCCGCGCGGCGACTTCATCCAGTGACGCGTAATCGCGCAGCAGCGCGCCGCGCTTCAACTCGTCGATCCATTGCGCGTAGCGCGCCGGTGCTTGCTCGGGCCGCGTAGCCCGCAGGCCGAAGCCTTCCAGATTGACGACGGCGTCTACCCTCGGCGCACGCACTCCGGCATACATCAGCGCGATATTGCCGCCCATGCTGTGACCGACCAGAAACGCGGGCGCCTGGCCGACAACATCATCCAGAATGAATTCGAGATCGGCCAGATAATCCGGATACCAGTAGCAGTCGCCCGGCGCGCGCTCGGTCAGCCCGAAACCGCGCCAGTCCGGCGCCACTATTTTCCAGCGGTCGTCCAGGGCATCGACGACGAACTGGAACGATGCGGAGACATCCATCCAGCCGTGCAGCATGATCAACGTATGCGCTGCGTCGGCGCCGGCAGCACCCCACTCGCGCAAGTGATAGCGCAGCCCTCGAACATCGATGAATCGGGAAATTGACGGCTTCATGAACTGTGAGCGTTGCACACGCGCGACTGTTCGGCGATTATAGGAACGAGCTTCTAACGGAGACCTGGATGCGCGATCAATACCGCGCGCTGTACGACAGCTTTCGCTGGTATGTGCCGCACGACTTCAATATCGCGGAGGTCTGCTGCCGCCGGTGGTCGCAGGAAACGACGCGCATCGCGCTGCACTATGAAGACGAGTCCGGCGCACTCACGTCGTACACGTACGCTGCGCTGCAGGCCGACGCGAACCGATTGTCGAATGCGTTGCAGGCGCTCGGAACCGCGCGCGGCGAAAGGGTTGCCATCGTGTTGCCGCAGCGTCCCGAAACGGCGATTGCGCATATCGCGGTTTATCAGATGGGCGCGGTGGCGATGCCGTTGTCGCTGCTGTTCGGCCCCGAAGCGCTCGAATATCGTCTGCAGGACAGCGAAGCGGTCGTCGCGATCATCGACGCTGCCGCGCTGCCCACGATGCATGAGGTCCGCGCGCGCTGCCCCGCCTTGCGTCACCTGATAGTCGTCGGCGGAGAGGCCGGCGGCGACTCGACTTCGCATGCGTGGAGCGCGCTGCTGGCCAAAGCCGCCGACACGTACTCGCAGGTGGCTACGTCGGCCGATGAGCCGGCGCTGCTGATCTACACCAGCGGCACGACCGGCCCGCCGAAGGGCGCACTGATGCCACACCGCGCGTTGATCGGCAATCTGCCCGGCTTTGTCGCGTCGCATAACTGGTTTCCGCAGCCGGGCGACGTGTTCTGGTCGCCGGCCGACTGGGCCTGGACCGGCGGCTTGATGGATGCCTTGCTGCCGACGATGTACTTCGGGTTTCCGATCGTGGGGTACCGCGGGCGGTTCAGTCCTGAGCGCGCCTTCGAGCTGATCGAGCGTCATGGTGTCACCAGCGCATTTCTGTTCCCGACGGCGTTGAAGATGATGATGAAGTCGGTGGACGATCCTCGTGCGTGGTATCAACTGAAGCTGCGCTCATTGATGAGTGCAGGAGAAGCGGTGGGCGACACCGTGTTCGATTGGTGCCGCGAAGCGCTCGGCGTCACGGTGAACGAGATGTTCGGCCAGACCGAGATGAACTACATCGTCGGCAATTCGCATCAGAAGTGGCCTGCGCTGGCCGGCAGCATGGGACGACCGTATCCGGGTCACCAAGTGGCGGTCATCGACGACGATGGCAACGTTCTTCCCGAAGGCGACACCGGCGACGTGGCGATTCACCGCCGCGACATTCATGGCGATGCTGATCCGGTGTTCTTTCTCGAGTACTGGCGCAATCCGGGGGCGACGCGCAACAAGTTCGCCGGCGCGTGGTGCCGCACCGGCGATCTGGCCACTGCGGATCCCGACGGCTATCTCTGGTACCAGGGCCGAGCCGACGACATGTTCAAGGCTGCGGGTTACCGCATCGGCCCGAGCGAAATCGAGAACTGCCTGGTCAGGCATCCGGCGGTGGCGAACGTCGCGGTGGTGCCGAAGCCCGATGCGGAGCGGGGTGCGCTGGTCAAGGCGTTTATCGTGCTCGCCAGCGGGTACGAATCGTCATCGGCGTTGATCGCAGAGTTGCAGCTTCACGTCCGCGGCAAGCTCGCGCCGTATGAGTATCCGAAAGAGATCGAATTCATCGACCAGTTGCCGATGACTACGACGGGAAAGGTGCAGCGGAGAGTGTTGCGCGAGATGGAGAAACAGCGCGCGGCAGAAAAACTCTAGGGATTGGGCGTCTTGTGCGCCGGGACAATGCGCCCGTCGCGCGTCATCCTCGGGCGATACTGGGCATTGGCAACCGCAGCCGCCATTACGCGCGCGCGCTCCTCGTTCGCCACCGAATCGATCAGACGCGTCACATACGCCGATGGGATGTCCTTGTAACGGCGGCGGTCCGGCCGCACCGCCACTTCACGCCAGCCCTGGTCCAGCAGCCAGCGCCAGAGCGCATCGGTCATGCCGGACCTGACGGTCATCCGAATGTCCCCACAGAACAGTTTCGTGCCGAACGCTGGCTTCTCACCTGGCGGCGGAATCTCACGCTCGCATCGAATCTTCAGAAGCGTACGGACTTGATCGCGGACGTGTGTTACGAAATCCAGCTCCAACGGGGCAACCTCCACTTACCCGCCGAATTTAACGGCGCTTACGTCGCGCCGAATCCCCC
>JBGSWY010000456.1:0-2498 GCA_041751715.1 Burkholderiaceae bacterium | reverse complement strand
GCGTCTTGCCGTCCTTGCTGGCCATCACGCCGTTGGAGATCTGCGTCGGGTTGGCTTGAACAGCCAGGGTAACAACGGCGATTGCGGCGAACATCAGCGTGTGTTTCATGGGTCCTCTTCTGTGGTTGGTTAAGTGTTTATCGGAATGGGTAACCGGTCAGACATACGCAGCGCGCTGCGGATCGGATGCAGGTTGAATCGAAATTTTTTGTTGACTGCTCTGCGTGATCGGCGCCAGGGCGTCGAAGATGCGCGTCGCCTGGGCGGCGTCGAGCATGCCGGTCAAAATGTCGGAAAAACGCGCATCCCTGACACCCGAGACGATGTACTGCCAGCGGTAAGCGTCGAGCACGCGCGACTCGATTTCCCACGCTTCCGCAGCATCGGGAACCCGGCCGCAGATTCCGCTGAAATAGCCGGCATCGGCAGCAGCCTGCTGCTGCAACATGCCGTCGATGGCGCCATAGAGCGCGATCAGATCGTCCACTGCGGCGTCGCGCTCAGCGTGCGTGAGCTTGCGATCCTCGCGCGCCCATTCGAGTTCATCGAGGATCGCGTGCTGCGATTCCTCTTTCCAGTGGAAGAAGAACACATCTTTGTACAGCGGCGAAAGCTGCTGATCGGGCTCGATGCTCTGCCGGTAATGCACCTGAGTGAAAATTTCGATGTGGCAGGTCAGTGCCAGAACCGCCCAGGTCGATTTGCCGAGCACGAAATCTGCGATCTCATTGGGCTGCGGAACGAATCGATAGCCCGCCGGCATCTGTTCGCCGGCCAGCTGCTCGATGCGGCGAAACAGCCGCTGGTGCTTCAGCTCCTCTTCGGTAAAGCGGATCAGCGCTTCGAACGCAATCTGGTCGCCCAGCGCGTGATCGCGCGTGACTTCCACCACCTTGGCCCCGATGAAGCGCTCGACCAGGCCGAACATGTTGGCGTAGGTCCGTCCCTGAACTTGCGACAAAAGACGCCGCTCGGCGTCGCTCAGCGAAGCGATGCGGTCGGTGAACGACAGGCCTTCGGGCAGGAACTTGTGCGCGACATCGAACTCGCGGCCGCGGATCACGTCCCGCTCCATGTCCCAGCAGATGCGCTTCGAAGCTTCGATGCACTTCGCATAGCGCCGCGTATTCACCGACTCCAGTGCCTGCATGGCTGAATCTCCAGACGATTCGTGAGGAACGAATTGTCCGGAGCGAGCGCAGTCGCGTCGTGAGACCTGAGTCCCGGTTCCGGCCCGGGACGGCGCCGATCCCGGCCAAACCCCGGGACGAAAGTCCCTGCTGCGTCAGGTGACGAGCTTGCCGAAGCCGGCCTTGCGCGCCATCACGATCGCCTGCGGCCGGTTCTCGACCTCGAGCTTCGAGAAGATGCGGGTGATGTGGTTGCGCACCGTTTTCTCGCTCAGCTCAAGTGCCGCCGCAATCTGCGCGTTATCGCGACCCTGCGCCATCAGCTCGAGCAAGTCGCGCTCGCGCGGCGTCAGCGTGGCGAAGGCCGGATCGGTGACTGCGATGGTCGCCGGCAGCAGCGCGCGCACCTCTTCGATCCAGCGGGTCCACGAAGGCTCGTGTTCCAGCAGCAGATGGTTGTCGCTTTCCAGCGGGACGAAGCGGGCTCCCGGTATCAGGCCGGCGATCTTGCGGCCCTCATCGAACGGAACTCGCACGTCGCGGCTCGAGTGCAGCACCAGGGTCGGACACGACACGCGCGGCAGCAGGTCCGTGACGTCAATGTCGTTGAACTCGCGCATGAAGCGCGCGGCATTGGCCGGCGAAGTCGAAACGCGCTCCAACTCATTGAACCAGCGATGCTGCTCTGCCGTCCCGCCCGGAATGAATTGCGTCGTGAAAAACTGCCGAAAGGCCGGGTCGTGCTGTCCCCAGCCGATTTCGGCCAGCCGGTTCATTACTTCCGCCTGCTCGCACTGCTGGGGAGTCGGGTTGCGCTTCAAGCGGCCGCGCGCATAGCCGCCGTGCAGGATCAGATGCGTCACCCGGTCCGGATGACGGATCGCGTAGGCGACCGCGATCGATGCGCCCTGGGAGATGCCGAGCAGCGGAAAGCGCTCGACCTGCGCCGCGTCGACCACACTTTCGAGATCATGCAGCCAGGCATCGAACGACAGATCGGCCACATCGCGATCGGACAGCCCGCAGCCGCGCTCGTCGTATCGGATAAGCGTGTGATGGCGCGACAACTCGGTCAGCAGGTGGCTCCACACGGGGCTGCCGACATCGAACTCCAGGTGGCTGAGCCAGTTGGCGGCCTTAACCAGCGGTGGTCCGCGACCGGATGTGGCGTAGGCGATGCGTACGCCATCCTGTCCGGTGCAAAAGCGAATCTGCTGTTTGAACATGGGCATCAACAGACCAACGAAACGCCTCGGCTACGATGCTGAAAGCGTAACGCACCCTTTCGGCGCATGTCCCAAATCGAATCAATCCCAGCAACGTTGGTCCCCGGAGACGGTATCGGCCCCGAGATCACCGACGCGGTGG
>JBGSWY010000455.1:0-2956 GCA_041751715.1 Burkholderiaceae bacterium | reverse complement strand
GAATACATACAGCGTCACCAGATCGATCACCGACTGGTGCAGGCTGTACGCGCCGAGCGTGGCGAACACCAGGATGCCGCCGTACAGCCACGGCTTCGGTATCGCGAGCACCTTGACCCAGAGCCCGATCAGCGGCAGGTTGAGCACCAGCAGCAGCACGTTGCCTATATAAAGGCTGGCGATCAGGCCCCACACCAGCGCGCCCTGCGTCTGGAACAGCAGCGGGCCCGGTTGAATGCCGTAGTTCTGGAACGCGGCGAGCAGAATCGCCGCGGTCGCCGAGGTTGGAATTCCCAATGTCAGCAGCGGCACCAGCACGCCGGTAGCCGACGCGTTATTGGCGGCTTCCGGTCCGGCCACGCCTTCGATCGCGCCGTGGCCGAATTCTTCCGGATGTTTCGACAGCTTCTTCTCGGCCGCATACGAAAGAAACGTCGGGATCTCGGCGCCGCCGGCCGGGATCGTGCCGAATGGAAATCCGATCGCGGTGGCGCGCAACCACGCGGGCCACGAGCGCCGCCAATCGTCGCGCGTCATCATCAGCGAGCCCGACAGTCTTTCGAGCTTTTCCTTCACTCGGCTCTGGTACGCCGCGCCGTACAGTGCCTCACCGACGGCAAACAACCCGACCGCCAGCACGACCACATCGATACCGTCGAGCAACTCCGGCACGCCGAACGCAAAGCGCATCTGTCCGGTGGTTTCGTCGATACCAACCAGTCCGAGCAGTAGTCCGATGAACAGCGTCGTCAACCCGCGCACGGTCGAGGAGCCCAGCACCGCGGCGACGGTGACGAACGCAAAAACCATCAGCGCAAAGTAATCGGCCGGGGAAAAGCGCAGCGCGATCTCGACCACGACCGGCGCCAGCAACGTCAACAGCACCACCGCGATCGAGCCGGCGACGAATGACCCGATCGCCGCTGTGGCGAGCGCCGGCCCGGCGCGGCCGCGCTTGGCCATCTTGTTGCCTTCAAGCGCCGTTGCGATCGATGCCGATTCGCCCGGCGTGTTCAGCAATATTGTCGTTGTCGACCCGCCATACATCGCGCCGTAATAGATGCCGGCGAACATGATCAACGCTCCGGTCGGATCGAGCTTGACGGTCAGCGGCAGCAGCATCGCCACCGTCAGCGCAGGGCCGACGCCGGGCAGCACGCCGACTGCCGTGCCCAGCGTGACGCCGATCAATCCCCACAGCAGATTGGTCGGCGTCAACGCGACCGCAAAGCCGGCCAGCAGCGCGTCGAGCGTTTCCGTCATATCCCTGCGCCGCCAAGCACCGGCGTTAACCAGCCCGCCGGCAGCCCGACATTCAGGAACTTGACGAAGAACAGAAACACCGCCAGACCGAGCGCAAGCCCGATCACCGCATCGCGCACCGGCCGCACGCTGCCGAAACCGCGCGCAACGCAGGCAAACAGCACGGCGGCCGCGAGCACAAACCCTGCGCTGTGAATCAGCGCCATTTGCGCGAACAGCCCGGCACTGATCCAGGCGAACGCCGGCGCATCAAACGCGTGCTCGCCGCGTTCACTTGGATCGTCCGAGACGCGGGCGCGCCAGCCGCCCGCCAGAGCTTCCACCAGCAACCAGACGCCGAGAATGACCAGGCCGCCGCCCACCGCGATCGGTATCGCATTCGGCCCGACGCCGGAATAGCCGCCCGCGGACGGCAACCTCAGCGCTGTCACCAGCGCAAACAGGCCGAGCGCGAGGACGCCGATCGAAAATGCGAGCTCGGCGCGCGCGGCGCCCCGCAGCATGTTTATTTCTTCAGGCCGAGCGAATCGATGATCGAACCAATGCGCTTGATGTCCTCTTCGAGGAACGCCTTGTACTGATCGCCGCCGAGAAACCAGGGATCCCATCCGAACTTTGTCAACGACTCCTTCCACACCGGCGAATCGGTTGCGGTTTTTACCGCCGCGACTAACGCATCGCGCTGCGCCGTTGTAATGCCCGGTGCCGCGAAGACGCCGCGCCAGTTGCCAAGCACAACATCGATGCCCTGCTCTTTCAGCGTCGGAATACTGTCGATCCTGGCAGGCGCCGACACGGCAAGCGCGCGCATGCGGCCCGCCTTGATCTGCTCCGCAAACTCGCCCAGCCCGGAGACGCCGGCGGCGACATGGCCGCCGACGATCGCCGCGATCGCCTCGCCGCCGCCCTTGAACGGAACATAGTTGACCTTGCTCGGATCGGCGCCGACCGCCTTGGCAATCAGCCCGACCAGGATGTGGTCGGTGCCGCCGGCCGAGCCGCCACCCCAGGCGACCTTGCCCGGTTCCGCCTTGAATGCCTTGACCAGATCGCCCATCGTCTTGTGCGGCGAACTGGCCGGCACCACGACCACGACGTACTCGCTGGTCAGCCGCGCGACCGGTGTCACCATCGATAGATCGACCGGTGACTTGTTCAGGATGATGCCACCGACCATCACCATGCCGCCCATCATCAGAGCGTTCGGATCGCCCTTGGCGCTGTTGATGAACTGCGCCAGCCCGATCGTGCCCGCCGCACCGCCCTTGTTGTCGAACTGCACCGAGTTCACGACCTTCGCACTCTGCATCGCGGTTGCCAGCGCGCGCGCCGTCTGATCCCAGCCGCCGCCCGGATTGGCCGGAATCATCATCTTGACTGCACCCAGTGGCTGCGCATTAGCAATGCGCATCGCGCCGAACTGCGTCGTCGCCAGCGCTGCCGCAGCGGCAATTGAAAACTCGCGTCGCTTCATATCGTCTCCCTGGGACGTTTTTGTGCCGCAGAGAATACGCGCGGCGTCAGTCCGCGCGCAACGCGTCGACGATCTTCATGCGGCTGGCCTTGATCGCCGGCAGGAAGCCGCCGACGAATCCCATCACCAGCGAAAACACAAGGGCGGAGACAACGATGCGCGGTGTCAATGTGAACGAGAACGCAAGCTCGGAGAACGACTGAAAGTTGGTGGTCGAGA
>JBGSWY010000454.1:0-4093 GCA_041751715.1 Burkholderiaceae bacterium | reverse complement strand
CCCGGTTCACACGATCGGCGAAGCTCTGAGCCATCCGCAAACACTCGCTCGCGGCATGGTGGTCGACCTCGATCATCCGCGCGCCGGACCGACCAAGGCGATCGGTTGCCCATTGCACTTCTCGAAGACACCGACCGCCGTAAAGCGCCCTGCGCCGTTACTCGGCGAACACACACGCGAAGTGCTGCGTGACTATGGGTACTCCGATGTTGATATCGACCGCTTCGTCGCCGAGGGAGTTATCGAGGCAAGCGGTCCGCGGTGACGAACCTTCGGCGAAAGTAAGCCCGGCTCACCTGTTCTGCGTGCCTTGCGGTCGGAAGGCTTCGCCTTGCGACCCTTCTCGGGCGCGATCATCGCCGATGTCACGACCACGATGGCGCAAGCACGATGCTCGAACGGGTTGCGGATCGCGTGCGCCTGGTCGGCTCGATAGCGTGCTGTCTGCCCGACTCCGAGCACGGCCCGTTCGTGGTGGCGGCCGCTCTCGACTTCGAGCTGACCGTCGAGAACGGTCAGATGTTCAGCCGTCCCGGGCTCGTGCGCATCGGAGACGAGCGCGCCGCCGGGCTCGAAGCGCATCTCGTACCACTCGATCTTCCCGGCGAACTCCATCGGCCCCAGGATGCGGATCGTGCAGCGGCGGTCCGAACTCCGTAGGATCGGCGTGTTGTGGTCGTCGAGAATGCTGATACCGGCGCTTGGCTTGTTGATGCGCAACAGATCCTCGATTTCGACGCCGAGGGCCTTCGCCAGGCGCCATAGCGTGCCGACCGTTGGATTCGTGCGGTCGCGTTCGATCTGGGACAAGACCGACTTCGAGACATCCGAACTGCGCGCGAGCTCATCGAGCGTGAGATTCCGTGACAGGCGCAGGTTCTGAAGAATGTGCCCGACGTTCGGCGGGGTGGCCGACGGTTCGGTTGCGTTTTCTTTCTTTCGCGGCCGCATTGCGATCCCTTGACAGCGCGCAGGTGATTCAATATAACGAACGCACGTGCGATATAAAGAACAGCGGCTGACATTATGCCTCGGAGCGGCTCTTGAAACTGACATTGCTCGGCACCGGCACCCCAACGCCGTCACTGAAGCGCGCAAGCTCGAGCTATCTGATCGAGACAGGCCGAGACCTGATCCTAATCGATCACGGCCCGGGCTCTCACGAGCGGTTGCTGCAGGTCGGCAAGCGCGCCGTCGACGTGACGCACATGTTCTTCAGTCATCTGCATTACGACCATTGCTCGGATTACGTGCGCCTGCTCCTTACTCGGTGGGACCAGGGCGCAGGACGCATCCCCGAGCTGAAGGTCTTCGGGCCGCCGCCGATCGAGCGCATGACCGAACAGCTGTTCGGCAAGGAGGGAGCGTTTGCTCCGGACCTCAATGCCCGCATCGAGCATCAAGGCTCGATCGATATCTTCGTGGCCCGCGGCGGCGTGCCGCCACGACAGTGGCCGCAGCCCACGGTCAGGGAGCTCGGGCCGCGTGACAAGGTCGATGGCGACGGCTGGACGCTAACCGTCGCGCCGGCCTCGCACGTGCAGCCGTATCTCGAATGCTATGCCTACCGAATCGACAGTCCCGAGGGCTCGATCTGCTACTCCGGCGACAGCGGCGGCGCACCCCCCGGGTTAATCGAGCTCGCCAGGGAGTGCGACGTGTTGATCCACATGAATCACTATTTCAGCGGCACAGAACCCACCGCGATCTATCGCGCGGTCTGCGGCAATCACGAGGATGTCGCCCAAGTGGCCAGCGAGGCGAACGTCAAGACGCTGGTGCTAACCCATTTCCTCGAACAGATCGACCAGCCAGGGCTGCGCGAGCACATCGTGCGCGAGATCGGCAAGACCTATCAAGGGCACATCGTGTGGGGCGAAGACTGCATGGAGGTCCCGGTCAAGGGGCCCAAGATGTTTCGCATGGAATGAACCGAACGGCGCTCGACGGAGGATGGCGTGCATGTCGATGCGTGAAACCTGATGCGCTACTCGCTGCTGGCGCTCGCCCGCAATGCATGGAGCGGACACGCGCGCTGGCCGCGCGCCTGGCGTGCCGCGGAGCTCAAGCGCACCTACGACGTGATCATCGTCGGCGGCGGTGGGCATGGGCTGGCTACCGCCTATTACCTCGCGAAGAACCACGGAGTACGCAGCATTGCGGTGCTGGAGCGCGGCCCGATCGGTCTTGGCAATACCGGCCGCAACACCACTGTCGTGCGCTCCAACTACCTGTTGGACGACAGCGCTGCGCTGTACGAGCATTCGCTGAAACTGTGGGAGGGCCTGTCTCAGGAGCTCAACTACAACACGATGTTCAGCCAGCGCGGCGTCCTGAATCTCGCTTTTACGCGGCACGAGCTGGTCGAGATGGAGCGCCGCTGCGGCGCCTTGCGTCTGAACGGCATCGATTGCGAATTGCTGACGCCATCCGAAGTCCGGCGCTGGGTACCGATCCTGTCGATCAGCGAATCGAGCCGCTATCCGGTGCTGGGCGCGCTCATGCAACGCCGTGGCGGCACCGCGCGCCACGATGCCATCGCCTGGGGCTACGCACGTGCCGCGAGCGCGTTGGGCGTGGACATCGTCGAGCACTGTGCGGTCACCGGATTCCGCATCAAGGGCCGGCGCGTGGTTGGCGTCGAGACTTCGCGCGGCCCCTGCTCGGCCGCTCGCGTCGGCGTGGCGGCGGCCGGACATTCCAGTGTTGTGATGGACATGGCGGGCGTGCGCCTGCCGATCCAGAGTTTTCCGCTGCAAGCACTGGTCACGGAACCGGTGAAGCCGATCCTGCACACCGTGGTGATGGCGGGGCTGGTTCACGTGTATCTGTCGCAATCCGACAAGGGCGAGCTGGTGATCGGTGCGGCGCGCGATCAGTATGTGTCGTACGCGCAGCGCGGAAGCCTGCACATCATCGAGGATCAGCTGCGCGGCCTGGTCGAGTTGTTTCCGATCTTCAGCCGGCTGCGAATGATGCGCCAGTGGGCCGGTAACGTGGATTGCACGCCCGATGCGAGCCCGATCATCGGCCCGACCCCGGTGCGCGATCTGTGGATCAACTGCGGTTGGGGCACTGGCGGCTTCAAGGCAACCCCCGGCGCAGGCGTCGTCTTCGCGCATGCGTTGGCGCACGGCGAGCCGCATCCACTGACGCGCAACTTCGGTCTCGAGCGCTTCGCCAGCGGCCGGCTGGTCGATGAAGCGGCCGCCGCGGGTGTCGCGCACTGAGGCCGCGAATGGCACACACGCGATGCTGCTGATTCCCTGCCCCTGGTGCGGCATGCGCAACGATGCGGAATTCATCGCCGGCGGCGAAGCCCACATCGAGCGGCCGGCAACAACCGTGACCGATGCCGATTGGGGCAACTACCTCTACGTTCGCCGCAACACGAAGGGTGTCCAGGTGGAGCGCTGGTTCCACTCGATGGGCTGCCGCCGCTGGTTCAATGTCATGCGCGACACCATGACTCATGAAATCTCGCGCGCCTACCCAATGGGTGTGTGGCCGGAGGCCGGCCAATGACGCAGCCGTTTCGCCTCGCGCGCGGCGGCGCTGTCGATCGCGCCACGCCGCTGCCCTTCACATTCAATGGACGAGCCTTCGAAGGCTACGCGGGCGACACGGTGGCCTCTGCTCTGCTCGCCAACGGCGTGCGCATTGTGGCGCGCAGCTTCAAGTACCACCGTCCGCGCGGCATCTACGCCGCCGGTCCGGAGGAGCCGAACGCACTGATGCGTATCGGCGCAGGTGCACGCGTCATCCCCAACCAGGCTGCAACGGTCGTCGAGCTGCGCAACGGCATGCGCGTCGAAAGCCTCAACTGCTGGCCCAGCGTCGACTTCGACCTCGGCCGCGTGAACGACTTCCTGTCGGGATTGTTGCCCGCAGGCTTTTACTACAAGACATTCATGTGGCCCGGCTCCGCGTGGATGCGGTACGAAACTTTCATCCGGCGCGCCGCCGGGCTCGGCCGCACGCCGGACGTGCCCGATCCCGATCGTTACGACAAGCGCAACTCGTCGGTCGATGTGCTGGTGATCGGCGGCGGCTCCGCGGGAATCGCAGCCGCGCTGGCGGCAGGCCGCGCCGG
>JBGSWY010000453.1:0-1610 GCA_041751715.1 Burkholderiaceae bacterium | reverse complement strand
ACCGCCAGCGCGGGGCCGCGCGTGTGGTGCGCGCGCCTTGCGCTGCTCGCGCTGGTCGCCTTGGCCGTTGCCGTGAACTGGGTTCCGGAGAATCCGTACTACAGCGATGCGATCGGCACGTGGCGGCAGGGCATGCTGCTGAACTTCAACGCCCTGGCTCATTGGCTTTCGCTGCTCTGGCCGTATGTACTGGCCATCGTGCTGCTGTCAAGCGGTGCCATCGGGCGCACGGCGCCCCGGCACCTATAATTCACTCTCGATGAGTTACTACCGGCGTCACGTTTTTTTCTGCCTTAACGAGCGCGAAGACGGCGCGGCCTGCTGCGCGCGCCATAACGCCGCGGAGATGCAAAAGCATGCCAAATCGCGCATCAAGGCGCTCGATCTGAACGGCAAAGGCAATGTCCGCATCAACAAATCCGGCTGCCTCGATCGCTGCGACGAAGGCCCGTGCGTCGTCGTGTACCCGGAGGGGGTCTGGTACACCTATGTCGACGCGCACGACATCGACGAGATCGTCGACAGACATTTGGTCAAGGGCGAGATCGTCGAGCGGCTCCGCATCTAGGGCCTGTTAACACTATGAACGCGAGGCGCGTTGGGTCGCAAGGCGGATGGATGCGCGAAGGGCGGCGCAGTGAATGGTGGTTCCATTCACAAGCCGCCCGCCAAAGCAGACGCCGCATTTCGACCCAACCCGAAGGGAAAGCCCGCCGCCGGCCGCATTGCGTTGTTGCCGCTTCGCTGATTGGCATCAGCCAACGGCGCTCGCGGCGCCTAGCACTGCGACCGACGGCGGGCTTTCGCGCTCGCGTTCATAGTGTTGACAGGCCCTAGATGCCGGCGCCGGTTGAGAAGTTGCTGATCGACGGTGCGGCTGGCGCCATCGAAATTGCGCTGGATTGGCCGGCAGATGGAGCGTGCGGGATTGTGTACGTGGGTCATCCTCATCCACTGTTCGGCGGCACCTCGGATAACAAAGTCGTTGCGACCATTGCGCGCGCCTTTGCCGGCCTCGGCTGGCTCGCGGTGCGGCCCAATTTTCGCGGCGTCGGTGGCACTGCCGGCGTGCATGACGAAGGCGATGGCGAAACCGAGGACTTCCTGCGCGTAATCGATGCGGTGCCGAAACTGCCGGCCGTGCAACCCAAGCTACGCGCCGACGTGCCGCTCGCTGTTGCCGGTTTTTCGTTTGGCAGCTTCGTGGCGGCGCAGGCGGCGCTATCGCTCTCCGCTGCGAGTATGCCGGTGCGCCATATGGTGCTGGTCGGCGCGGCCGCCGGAAAGTGGCCGATGCCGGGCGTGGCACGCGAGACGCTGGTCATCCACGGCGAGTTGGACGAGACGATTCCGTTGGCCGAGGTGCTCGACTGGGCACGCCCGCAGGATCTCCCGATTATCGTCATTCCAGGCGCAGATCACTTTTTTCATCGCCGCCTGGGTGTGTTGAAGCGCCTGATAAGTGCGCATATTCAAGGCATGCCGGCGATTGACGCGGCCCACCAAACTGATTAAAAGTGATCGATGGACGGCACCCTCGTCTACTCGAAGACGCCCATAGGCATCGCAGAGATTTCATTGCGCAGCGCGCAGTTGCCGATGACGACGCG
>JBGSWY010000452.1:0-3536 GCA_041751715.1 Burkholderiaceae bacterium | reverse complement strand
AATTTGCGCTTTTTCATGCGCCGTAGCGCGAGATCGTCGATGCTCAACTGCTCGGCCAGCCGGTCGATCGCTGCGTCAAGATCCCGATGCTCGATCTGCAGCTCGATAATGCGTCGCTTTACTTCTTCCTGATCCATCGTCATGCAGTCATCAGGCTAAGAGCGAACGATTGAAGTAAGCCCGAAAGACGCGCTCTCATCGTCGCTACCAAGGGCACGTGAAAGCCGATGATAGACTGATCGAAACGACCCATTGCGATCGCGTGTCCAGCTTCAAAGTCAACGCTTGCGTAGCCACCCACATCGGCGACCGCCATGAGCAGCAGGACCGGGTCGCGATTATCACCAGCGAGCGCAACCCCGGGGCGATGCTCGCCATCGTGGCCGATGGCATGGGCGGTCGCACCGGCGGCAGGCAAGCGGCCGATCAGGTCATTTCGACGGCCGAAAGCCTGTTCTGCGATATGTCGGAGCACGATTCGACGTTCCGCGACATGCTCCTGCACCTGGCGGCCGAAGCACACACGGTCATTCGGCTCACCGCGATATCAAGCGAGAAGGAACCGCACGCCACGCTGTGTGCGCTGATCATCAAGAAGCAGTACGCGATCTGGGCTCATGCGGGCGATTCTCGGCTGTACTTCTTCCGTAACGGCAAGCTGGCCCACTGCACCGAAGACCAGACTTACGCGCAGCAGTTGCGGGAAGAAGGCCGGCATGAAGATGCCGAGATCGCAGCACAACGCTACAAGAATATTCTCGTCAGCGCGCTTGGCATCAACAAGAAACCGAAAATCGTCATTGGCGAGGAGCACGCGCTGCGCGTGGGCGATGTGTTCCTGTTGGCCAGCGACGGCATGTGGGCCTATTTCGAGAACGACGAGCTGTCGCACCTGCTGAACGACCTGTCTCCGCGTGAAGCATCCGAAGAAATGATGGCGCTCGCGCGTGAGCGCGGCGAAGGTCGCGGTGACAATCTGTCGCTGGCAATCGTCAAGTTCGAGCCGCCGCCGAAGCGACGAGGCTGAACCTCTGAGAGGCTAACGGGCGCGGTCGAGCAGCGACCTGGCTCCGATGTAGAAGAGCAGCATCGCGGCGATCTGGATCAAGTGATACAGATCGTTGTGGTTGAAATGCCGGTGCAGCGCGAAGCCGCTGGCCTGCACCCCCGCAGCGAGCGCGGATACCACCACGCCGCCCAGCATCCACCGCGACGCACGATCCCGGTTTTGCATGATCGACCATCCGTGCAGCGCGCCGACCGCCAACATAGAGGCGCCCGTATCCGCGATCACGTAAATGAACTCGCTGTGGACAAGCATCCAGCCCGAGTAAAACGCGAGCTTCGCCACCGCAAGCGCAACCAGTAATTTGCGAACGCTGCCCGTGGTCACTGCAGTCGCAGATCCGGCGAGCGTCGCGAAGCTCGCGAGTCCCGCGGCGAGCACCGTCGCCTTCCATAGAAAGCGCAACGTGCCTTCGGACAGGTGCGGGGCAAATCCGTGGAATGTGCCGCCGAGCATGGCGGCGGCCGCGAGCGCGGCGAATGCCAACGCCCACAACGAGCGAGCCGCCTGGCCTTCCCTTGCCCATAGCAACCGCCACCCAAGCCATCCGGTCACGCCCGCGAGAGCGTAGTCGGTCAGCAGGGTCATCGGTTCGGCGATGGTCATAGCCGTCTGCGGTGGTACAGGCCGACAAGAATGACAAAAGCCGCCAGCACCCAGTGAAAGAAGATCGGAATGGTCCCGCCGAACCAGCGCAGTTCGGGATGCAGAATCATGTGAACCGTATAACGCGCAACCATCACGGCGAGATAGACGTAACCGAAGCGCAGCCAGTAAACGGCAAAGAAGTGGCGCGGCACAACGAACAGCCCCGCACCGCGTGTGAAGTCGAGGCAGATCTTCACCATCAGCGCAATGATGATGATCTGAGCCGGCAGAAGATAGTGGTATGGGAGCAGGCCCGAGTACCACTGCTGCATCGGCGGCAGGAACCCGACGTGAAAGAAAGCGACCAGCACCTGGCCGACGACACGAGCCGCGAACAGCGCGAGCAGCGCCCACAGCACTGGCGCGAGCCGCCGCGGCTCATCGGGCATGAGGCGCATCAACCTGCGAACATCTTCCGGTAGTGGCGATACCAGTCGCTCTGGAATACCTCGGAAGGATCGTGCTTGCGCTTCAGTTGCAGGAACTCGGCGAATTGCGGGTAGCAGGTTTCTACCTGCCTGCGGGTGGCGTGCTTGTGATAGGTCGGAAAGTAGCTGCCGCCGTACTTGATGCCGATGTCTATCAGCCGGCGAAAAGCATCGGCGGCGTGGCGGATACCCTGCGGCGTGTGGACCACGTGCAGGTTGAAGATGACGCAGGCATACGGCTTCTTCGCCCAGGCAAGAAACGTTTCGTTGTCCTGCTCGATCAAGCGCACAGTGCCATAGATGATCTCGACCTTGTTGCGGCGGGCGTCGTCGCGTGCATCGGCCATGAAGCGAGCGAGCGCGTCGCGCTCGCAGTAGATCTCGGTGATGGCTTCGGTCGCTTTGTGCTTGGCGCCGGTCCTCTGATCGAGCGCCGCATGGTAATGATCGGGATAGACGCTCATCTGGTGCTCGTCCGACCAGTGCACCTGACCATTGGTCGACAGGTAGTAGCCGGCATAGCGCCTGAACGCCTCCGCCTTTCCGAAGTGGGCGAGGTAGAGCAGATCGGTCCAGTCGCGCTCGGCCAGTTGCCCCTGCGCTTCGGGCATCGGGGTCGAGTCTGCCATCGGCCTGTAGCAGGAGAACACGCCCTGGCGCAGGAAGCCATCGGTTCGATCGTCGATCGAGTACTGGAAGTCGCCATACAGGTAACCGTCGCGGATGCGATGTGCGAAGGCGGCTGGAATTCCGTCGATGTCGCGTACCTCGACCACGCGCTCGATCTTGCGCCGGGGGACCAGCCTCAGCGTCACCGAGTAGATGAATCCGAACAGTCCGTAGCCGCCGATCACAAGCCGAAAAAGCTCGGGATTTTCGCTCCGGCTGCAATTGACGAGATCGCCGCGCGCATCGAGCAGCCTGAACGACTCGACATCGCCCACGAACGGCGGCAGCGTGAGGCCGCGGCCGTGCACATTGGCCGACAGACAACCGCCGATCGTCAACCGGTCGGCTCCGGTCTGCTTCTGCGCAAATCCCCACTGCTTCTCGCGTCCACGCTGGGCCGACGTGAGCTCAGCGAACAGCTTCGGCCACTGGATACCGGATTCGACCTCGATCAGGCCGCGCGCAGTATCGAACGCAAGCACACGATCAAGCTTGCGGATGTCGACCAGCACGCCGCCGGTCGCAAACGCCTGCGATCCCATCGCATGGCGGCCGCCCGCGATGCAGACGACCCGCTGCTCGCGTCGCGCGGCGCGGAGTGCGGCACGCACCGCATCGATCGTCTTAGGTTGCACGATGCGATGCACGCGGGTCGCGTTGAGCTGCGAGTGGATGTCATTGACGACGACGCCCGACGGCCGCGTAGCGCTGGCGGGATACGGCCA
>JBGSWY010000451.1:0-3576 GCA_041751715.1 Burkholderiaceae bacterium | reverse complement strand
CTCGACCAGATTGGCGTCGCGATCAGCCTTCATGTGCTTCGCAACGCGGGTCAGCGCGTCATCCCACGAGATGCGCTTCCATTCGGTGGCGCCGGGCTCGCGCACTTGCGGGTGCGTCAATCGATTCGGCGAATGCACCATGTCGAGCAGCGCCGCGCCCTTCGGGCAGAGCGTGCCGCGGTTCACCGGATGATCGGCATCACCTTCGATGTGCATGATGCGCGTCTTGGTGTTCTTCTCCTTGTTGCCGGTCGTGTACATGATGATGCCGCAACTGACCGAACAGTAAGGACACGTACCTCGTGTCTCGGTCGTCTGCGCAAGCTTGAAGGCGCGTACTTCAGCGAGTGCAAGCTGCGGCGAGAAGCCGAGCCCGATTACAGAAGACGAACCCAGGCCGGTCGCAGTTATTCGAAAGAACTGGCGCCGACTCATCGGTGCGTTCATGAGATCTCCTTGGCGAAAAATGCTGGTCGAACTTCAACTTACTCGTAGCTTGCGCTGTCTGAGGGTCTCAGGTCCACACGCAACATCGATTGAGCGCGCCATCCCCGCGGCGTTGCACGCAATATATGCTCGTCGCGCTCTGAGTTCAACTTCGCAGGATGTTGCAATGCGATATTCGGATGTGTAAACGTGCAATTCTCTATTGCGATAAGTTTTTCTTTATGAAGCTGTCGCGTCTCGTCATCGGCACTGTATCGCTCACCCTCCTCGCCGCGTGCGCGACGCCGCGCTCGACTTTTCCACCACCCGTTCCAACTTCGCCGGGCGCACCGTCTCCCGCTCCCGTCGCCAGCCCGAGTCTCGGCTTCTTCTCGAAAATCAAGGCGCCGTCGACACATGAGCCGGCACTCCAGCTTGCCTC
Organism: Burkholderiaceae bacterium; assembly: GCA_041751715.1. Classification (GTDB taxonomy): domain Bacteria; phylum Pseudomonadota; class Gammaproteobacteria; order Burkholderiales; family Burkholderiaceae_F; genus JACCZX01. Next base: position 2,708 of record JBGSWY010000451.1, on the reverse strand, counting down.
GCGGGGCGTACAGATATTCCGTTGCGAGAAGCGCGACGGGAACATGGTCTGGGTGTTTCGCCAGCCGCAGGCCGAGCTGTTTGACGGCAGCGGCAAAGCGGTCGGGCGGCACGGCGCAAGTTTTTCGTTCGAGCACGACGATGGCAGCAGACTGGTGTCGACCATCGTTGCCCACGACGAAGCCGACAAGCCGACCGATTTGCGCTGGCTGTTGCTGACGACACGCAGCTTCGGCAGCGGAGTGTTTGAAAATGTCAGCCATGCACAGCGAATCAACACCGCAGGCGGAATGCCGCCCGCACGCTGCGATGCCTCGCAGATCAATCAATTGCTGCGAGTCGATTTCACCTCCGACTTCGTGTTCTATCGGCCGCGCACGGAGTGACCCACCTCTGTCTTGACGAACGCGCTAAAATCGCGCGTTTGCGAGTTGTCGCCGGAGGAAAACTAAATGACCTCGACTGCTTCGACGGTAGGCGCCTATCTGCGCGATCTGCCGCCGGATCGTCGCGTGGCAATGGCGCGTTTATGCAGCATGATCCGCCGCTCTGCGCGGGGCGTGCGCGAGAGCATGCGCTACGGCCTGGCGTTTTACGAGCTCGACGGGCCGCTGTTTGCGCTTGAATCCGGGCGGCGCCATATGTCGCTGTACGTGGCGGAAAAAGACGTCGTATTGAAGCACAAGGACGCGCTGACGGGAGTGAACGCGGCCAAGAGCTTCATCAAGTTTTCCGATCTGAATCGGTTGCCGCTCGATGTCGTCGAGAGGATCGTGCGGGATTCGGTCGCAGCGCGCAGGCAGCGCGTAGCGCAGGGATCGGTGCCCACGCAGGCGGAGCTGCTGAAGCTGTGGGACATCAAGGAAGAAGACGCAGCGCCGCCGTCCACGACGGTGAAACTGGCGATCGGCAAGCCGCCAACCGCGATGACGGACGCCATCAATGCGATGGCGCACTCGATGCGCGATGCGATGGTGGCTGCGATCGATATGGCAACCGGCAGCATCGGGTCCGGCAACGGCAAGACCCCGGTGAAGTCGCGTGCCGCGAAGCAAAGCACGGCAAAAAAGGCTGTCAGGCCATCGCCGAAAAAGAAAAGCGCGGTACGGCCGCCAGTCAGGAAATCTTCGAAAAAGAGCTCTTCGGCAACGCGCCGCCGTTAGTGAACCCTGGCGTCGTCGATAACCTTGCCGTCGTTCGGCAAAGTGCCCGGCGCCAGTAGCTCCACCGCTCCGCCCAGCTTCGTGATCGAGCGCAGCGTTTCGCCGACTGCGCGCGCCAGCGATGGATCGTGCGACTCGGATTCGGCGCGCAATGTCATCGCGTCGATCTCATCGGCGCGCGTGACCACCAGGCGCAAGCGCCTCAGCTCGGCGTGGCGACGCGCCACTTCGGCCACCTGCTCGGGACGCACAAACATGCCCTTTACCTTGGTCGTTTGATCGGCGCGTCCCATCCAGCCCTTGATCCGCGTGTTGGTGCGACCGCATGGCGATATACCGGGCCAGATCGCCGACAAATCGCCCAGCGCAAGCCGAATCCATGGTCGGCTCGAGTCGAACGACGTGACCACGACCTCTCCGACTTCACCCTCGGCCACGGGCGTACCCGTGCCCGGCCGCACGATCTCGATCAGCACATCTTCGTTGACGATCAATCCTTCGCGCGCCTGGCTTTCGTAGGCGATCACGCCGACGTCGGCCACCGCGTAGGCCTGATAGGCGTCGACGCCGCGCGCCTTGATGTTTGCCTGCAGAGAGGCCGGGAACGCCGCACCCGAGACGACCGCCTTTCTGATCGACGCCACGTCGCGGCCGGCGGCATCGCCCGAATCGAGCAGGATCTTCAGGAAGTCTGCCGTGCCGGTGTACGCGTGAGGCTTCAGATGCTCGATGATGTCCAGTTGCTGTTCGGTGTTGCCCGGACCGGCCGGAATCACAGTGCAGCCGAGGCAGCGTGCACCCCCGTCCATGATGAAGCCGCCTGGCACCAGGTGATACGAAAACGTATTGAGCACTATGTCGCCGCTGACAAAGCCGGCCGCGTGCAGTGAGCGCGCCGCGCGCCAGGCATCTTCATGTTTGCCTTCGGGTTCGTAAATCGGCCCGGGCGACGTAAACAGCCGGCCGAACTTTTCCAGCTCGGCACCAATGAAACCGCCGAAGGGCGGCTGCGCTTTCTGCAGCGCGGGCAATTCCGATTTGCGCAGCAGCGGCAACTGCGCGAGCGCGGCGCGGCTGTTCAGTTGCGCGGTGTCGATATCGCCCAGGTGCTTGCGCCAGCCGGGCGATTTCAGCGCCTTGGCCAGCAGCCCCGGCAAATGGCCCATCAAGTCCAATTCGCGCCGCTGCGGATCGCGCGCTTCGCGGTTATCCAGATGCTCGGTCATCGCCACGATTTCATATCTAGGTGTAAGCGTCGTCTACTCACTGCGACTCAACAGCGTTGCATCATAGGCGTGCGCGCCTGTTCGAGGAGGAGGTTCTGTTAGGCACTCTTCTTGCTGTAAAAAAAACCGTGCGCGCGGCGCATCTGCAACATTCGAAAGCAAACACAACGTGAGGAATCTATGCGCAAGTCAATCGCAATACTGTGTGGAGCGGCTCTTATCGGCTTGACCGGTCAGGCTGTCGCTCAAAGCGCCATGAAAGACGACAAAATGGCGACCAAGAAAGAGATGCGTATGCAGGCGATGGACACCAATAACGA
>JBGSWY010000450.1:0-5591 GCA_041751715.1 Burkholderiaceae bacterium | reverse complement strand
GGCGTGATCGGCCGCAGCTTCGCCGAGGCGAACGGTGCCTTGTCTGAATTTAAAGTCGAGCGCATCGAGATCGCCAGCGCCGCCCCGAGTGGCGAGGTGCTCGCGCAGGATCCCGCACCGGGCACCTCCGTATCGTCGGGACGTGCGGTCCGCTTGCTGGTGTCCGACGGGTCGCTTGCGGGCGCCCCTGTAACGCCGGCCGCTGTCGCCGAAGCTGCGCCCGCCGCCGAAACTGCGCCTGCCTTTGAATCTGCGCCTGCGTCTGAATCTGCGCCTGCGCCTGAATCTGCGCCTGCCGCTGCCGCTGCACCCGGGCCTTCGCCTGTGCCGAGTGATTCATCCGCCGTCACGTTTCCGAGCAACGCCGTGCTTATGCTCATCGCCGGTGTGTTGCTCGGCCTGACGCTGGGCGCGATGTTCATGCGCCGCTGGCTTCTAAGCCGCGAGCCGGCGATTGATATCGAACCCGCTGCGCCCACGGATTCTTCGATGAGCGCGACGGGCATCGGCATCGTGCCGGCGGCCGAACCGGCTCCCGATGTCAGATTTGTCGCTCGAGTCGATGCCGGCGAAACAACGATCGAATTCACTGCCCTGTCCGACATCGACGAAACGACGGTGGAGGACTCCAGGGAACATCATGCATGACCGCATCAAGCTGACCACGCCGATCGATGTCTCGAGCGCTGACGTAGAAAAGGCGCTGTTCGAGCAGGCGAAAGATGAGGCGGCCGTTGCGCGAGCGGTCGACCACCTGCGCGGCTCCAACGCCCAGCGCGCGGCCGACGAGTTGAACCAGGCGCTCGTTTTCAATGTGTTCGAATTGCTTTTGCGAGGCTGGGGCGCGGTACGTGCGGTGCGTGACGCGGTGCAACGCAGTGTGTTGACGCCGGGCCCGCCCGCCATCGTCAGGTTCGACCAGCACAACATCACTTCGACGTCGACGCCGGTGCTAAACATCCATGTGGCGCAGCGTTCACTACCTGAACTCAGGCTCACGCTGGAGCTCATCGCGAGCGTTCAGAGCGCGACGCTCGCCGCGCGCGACGGCCAGATTGAATTGGTGGCGCTCGGCGAAGCTTCGGTCACTGCGCGGCTTAAATACAAAGGGGTGTTGCTGAAGGAGCACGTCAGTGGCGTAGAAGGTGCCCCGAGAGATCCGTTCAGGCGTCAGCGTGCGGCGCCTGATCAGCGGGCAGGCGTCGTCGACTTCCATATTTAGGCAGACGGTGCCATCTCTATCCCGGGTCGGGCCGGCAATTGCGTTGCTGGTGGTCCTGACGCCTGCTTTGGCACAGCGGCCGTTATGCAATCAACTTCCCGCGTTCGAGCGCGACCGCGCGCGCGCGGCCGGTCTGTGCCGGGATCCGGCGCCCATCATCGATGTCGCGCCGATGCCGGGGCCGGCGGAGTCCGAAGGGGCTGTAGCGCCGGCAACGAAATCAACGGCGAGGTCGCTTGCGGTGCCCAATGTCGTCGGCCTGAATTTTGACGAGGCGCGTAATCGCCTGACGCGCTTTACGCTGCAGCGCTCCTATCGCGCCGCCGCCGAACCCGGCGGCACCGTGCTAACTCAGGCTCCAATGGCGCCGGCAACCCTGCCCGCCGGCGCGCCGGTGAGCCTCGTGCTGTCCGATGGTTCGCTGGTGCGAGTGCCGCGCGTGACCAATATGAATATCAACGAGGCGCGCCAACGGCTGCAAAAGGAGATTGATCTGAAACCGCAGCCGGTGGTCGTGACGAGCGATATGCGGGTCGGCACCGTGATCGAGCAGCAGCCTGCGGAAGGCACGCTGGTCAAGCGCAACAGCGTGGTCCGGTTGCAGGTGTCCGCCGGTCCGGAAGGCCCGGAGCTCATCGACGTGCCGAACGTCGTCGGCATGTCGTTCGATCGCGCGAAAGCGCGGCTCGTTCGATTTTCCGTCGAGCGTCTCGAGCGGCCCACCCGCGAACCGACAGGACAGATCATCGAGCAGGCGCCACGCGCGGCGACGCGTGCGGCGGTAGGGTCGGTGATCGTGCTGACCGTAGCGAGCGCACCGCGCGCCGCGATCGAAGTATTCGAGATGCCGAATGTCGTCGGACGCAGTGGCGCGGATGCGGCGCGCGCGCTGAACGAATTTCAGGTCGCTCGCACTGAAGTCGATAGCGCTGCACCGCGCGACCAGATCGTTGCGCAGACACCCGCGGCGGGGTCGACCCTGATGCCGGGTGACGCAGTGGCGTTGCAGCTGTCGGCCGGTCCGAAAGCCGACGCGACGGCCGCGACCTCGTCGAATGAATCTTCGGCAGCGCCGGGCGCACCATCGCCGAGGGCGGCGAGCGGGCGCGCTGTGCTGGCCATCGGCGCCAGCGTAGTGCTGGGATTGATCATCGGCGCGCTGGTGATGCGCCAGTGGCTGTTACGCCGGCGGGCGACTGTCGAGACCGGCGACACCAGCACATCGCCTGGTTCGCTCCAGCCGCACGGCATCACGTCGGTTGATATCCTGCTTGAAGACGAAGCTGCCGCCAGGCCTGCGGACGTTGACCCAGCCGCAGAACCGCAAGAAAAAAAACCGGAGAACAACGATGCTCAAGAACAAGGTTCGCGTCCGGGTCCGTAAGGGCCAGGCGCCGGGCAAGCTGTCGCGCGACTCCTTTCGCGAGCGGTTCTTCGACAAATTCACGGATCCTGCATTCAACCGGGAGAAAAGCGCGCTCGAGCGCATAGAGGTCATTGCGTGGGACGGCTACACCAACCATCGCAAGGCGCCGCTGACGCATCCGGCCGGCCGTGGCTACGCCGATCCTGCATACGATCTGTCGGACGAGTGGCGTGCTGCCAGCCAGGCAATCCGCGCCGCCGAGCGCCGGCAAAAAGATCCGGCGTCGCGCTCGCGCGTGCTGGTGATTTCAGGCGCCGACCGCAACGACGGCACGTGCCCCGGCGAAATGTCGAAGACGTATCGACTGTCCCGCATCGTGATCGATACGCTGAAAAAAGCGCGCATCGAATGCGATGACCTCGATCTGAGCCTGATGACATCCGAGTACGGCAAGCACATCCATCCGTGCAAGGGCTGCGTGTCGACCGCGATGCCGCTCTGCCACTGGCCGTGCAGCTGTTATCCGAATCATTCGCTGGGGCAGGTCAACGACTGGATGAACGAGATTTATCCGCGCTGGTCGGCGGCACACGGCATCATCATCGTCACTCCCGTGTACTGGTACCAGGTGCCGAGCGCATTGAAGCTGATGATCGATCGGCTGGTGTGTGCCGACGGCGGCAATACCGATCCGAGTTCGACTGACGGTAAAGATGCCATGAAGGCGAAGCGGATCGAGCTTGCGGGTTGGCCGTACCCGCAGCACCTCGCAGGTCGCACCTACGGTCTGGTAGTGCACGGCGATGTGGCAGGCATTGAAGGCGTGCGCCGGTCGTTGTCGGACTGGCTTGACTGGATCGGCTTGATCGACGCCGGTGCGCAGGCGCGGCTCGATCGTTTTATCGGCTACTACAAGCCGTACGCGACGAGCCATGATGAGCTCGATCAGGACAAGAAGGTGCAGGAAGAAGTGCGCAACGTTGCGCGCGCGGTGGTCGCGGCGGTGCGCGAACTGCGTGCGGGCAGGCTAAGCCAACCCGGCAAGAAACTCGAACCGCCACGCCGGAAGTAGTTGCTCTTTTGCGAAATAGCGTGGCCGATCGCCTGTCAATTCATCCGATCTCTTGAGGCGTTCAGCGACAGGCGGGCACAATCCCGCCATCCATCCCGGCAGTTCGACCGTAACTTCATCGAGGCGCCATTGTTAGACGAACAAGAAATCAAGCGCTTGCTGCTCGCGACGGCAGCGCGTGACGTCGATGCTTTCGAACGGTTGTATCGACGCTGCGCGCCGCTGTTGCTGGGTATTGCACAACGCGTCACGCGCCGAAGGGAACTCGCGGAAGAAGTCCTGCACGACAGCTTTGTGCGCATCTGGCGCGCCGCCGATACGTTCGATCCGTTCGGCGCGCCGGTGGGCTGGATGACGGCCATCGTGCGCAACCGCGCGATCGATGTGATGGAAACGCATGATGTGGCGCGCGTGGATTCGTACCACGCGGCGCTGGATGACAAACCGGAAGCATCACTGGATCAAATGTTCGATTGGAGCAGCGCTGCACAGGCGGATGACACGCTCGACGCAAGTCGGTTGCGGGAATTCCTGCGCCGCTGCCTCGGCGAGCTGCCCGCGGCAGAGCGTCAGTCGCTGGTGCTGGCCTACGAACACGGCTTGAGCCATGGCGACCTTGCCTCGCATCTGGGCAAGCCGCTGGGGACGGTCAAGACCTGGATCCGCCGCGGCATGCTGAACCTGCGCGCATGCATCGATCAATGCACCGGAGGTGCACGATGAGGCTCGTGCGCCACCGGCAGCTGGATGCGCTGATCGGCGAGTACATGCTCGGCGCCATGCGTGGCGGCGCCCGGCGGCGGTTCGAGCGCGCCGCACGCGAAGAGCCTGCCGTTGCGTTGCGTTTGCGCACGTTGCAGCAGCAGTTCACGCCGCGTTACAGTGAGCGCATTGCCGAGACGCCGCGCGCCGGGGGCTGGGAGCGGCTCGAACGAGAGCTCAATCTGGCGCAGTATCGCGCGCCCTGGTATTCACGCGTTGCATTCCTGCGCGGCTGGGCGTTCGGTGTCACCGCGGCATTCGCGCTGGGCATCATGCTGCTGACGCTACGCGCGACCACCGAAACGACATTGACGCCGATCGCGCAATTGGCATTGAAGGGCGCCCCGCCTAGCGTCACTGCCGCGCTGTCGGCTGACCGCAGCACGCTCGAATTGCGCGCCGCACGGCCCATCGTTGCAGGGCCGTTGCAAAGCTACGAGCTATGGGTCATTCCCGAAGGCGGAGCGCCGCTTTCGTTGGCGGTGCTGGGGCAGATTGACGGAACGCTGCGGGTGCCCGAGGGGCACAGAGGCCAGTTGCGCAAAGGTGCGCAGCTCGCAATCACCGTCGAGCCGGCCGGCGGATCACCCACCGGCGGACCCACCGGGCCGGTGATTCTTGCCGGCGCGATCACCACTTGACGAAGCGGAATTGACGACCGTGCGGCTCCTGCTGGTGCTTTTCGCTGTCATCGCGGCGGCCGTCGCGTGCTCGCCGCTGCGCGCGCTCAATGCGCTGGTCCCGTCCGATTCGTACGAGCTCACCATCGTGGCATATGGTGACGGCGAGCGCCGGCAGCTCGATCTCTACACGCCACGCCCAACAGCCGAGCGCGTGCGGCCGGCCGGTGGCTGGCCGCTGGTCGTTTTCTTCTACGGCGGCTCGTGGAATAGCGGCGAGCGCGAGTCGTATCGCTTTGTCGGCGAGGCCCTGGCCGCGCGCGGCATCGTCACCGTCATCCCGGACTACCGGCTGTATCCGGAAGTGCGTTACCCGGAGTTTCTGAAAGACAGCGCCGCCGCGGTGGCTTGGGCGGTGCGCGAAGCAGCCCGGCTCGGCGCAGACCCGAAGCGCGTGTTCGTGATGGGGCATAGCGCGGGCGGCTACAACGCCGCGATGATGGCGCTCGATGCGCGCTGGCTTGGCGCCGAAGGCGTGAAGCCGGCGCA
>JBGSWY010000449.1:0-8163 GCA_041751715.1 Burkholderiaceae bacterium | reverse complement strand
GACGTGCACATGACCGATCTGATCGAAGGCCGTCAGTCGTTGACTGATTTCAAGGGCATGGTCGCGTGCGGCGGGTTTTCGTACGGCGACGTACTGGGAGCAGGGGGCGGGTGGGCGAAGACGATTCTGCACAACCCGAAGCTTGCCGCGATGTTCATTGAATTTTTTGGGCTCAGTGACAGCTTTGCGCTGGGCGTATGCAATGGCTGTCAGATGATGAGCCGGCTGAAGGCGCTGATTCCGGGCGCGCAACACTGGCCTCGGTTCGAGCGCAATCAGTCGGAGCAGTACGAAGGGCGCTTGGTGCAGGTTGCGATTGCGCAATCGCCGTCGCTGTTCTTTGCGGGAATGGCGGGCAGTGTGGTGCCAATTGTCAATGCGCATGGCGAAGGCCGCGCAGTGTTCGACAACCAGGTGCAGCAAGGTGATGTCATCGTGCCACTGCGCTACGTCGATTCTCATGGCGCAGCGACCAACGTTTATCCGTACAACCCCAACGGCTCGCCTGGCGGGCAATGCGCTTTCACCACGGCTGACGGTCGCTTCACCATCGTGATGCCGCACCCCGAGCGTGTGTTCCGCACACTGCAGATGTCATGGCAACCGCCAGGACTGGGCGAAGATTCGCCGTGGATGCGGATCTTTCGCAATGCGCGGCGATGGGTTGGCTAGGAAGGGAAGTACGAATAAAAAACGGGCCGCCCGAATTGAGCGGCCCGCGAACCTCTAACTACTCGTTACTTGGAACCGCCACCGGTTGCCGGCGGGTTGCCGATGCCACCCTGGGTGCCCGGACGATTCGTCACCGGGTTACTTGTGGTGTTGCTGGTCGTGCCGGGCTCGAAGAAACGCCCATCGCTCCGCTCCATATCCGACCACGCCACGCCTTTATCGCCACGCTTCATGCCGTCGTAGCGCGAGCCGTAGAACCCCGTGTATTCCGAGCGCGAAACCCAACCGTCTTTATTGGCGTCCATCGATTTAAATTCCGGGCTGCGGCCCGCGGTGCTGCCGGTCATCGAGCTCTGTGCAAGTGCCATGCTGCTCGCACCCATCAGCGCCGTCCCGAATACCACTGCAACTAGCTTTCTCATAAGTTTTCCTCGTTTGGTCGTTGGAGGTCTGGCCCTGAAGCCAAACCGATCATCAACCGCGCTTACGAGCGGTCGCGTACATATTAGGTAGCAGAAAGAGTGCCCGACAGCGAAATATCCAACAAACCACGGACCCATGAAAAAGGGCGCCGCAGCGCCCTCGATCGATCGCCAATGTCTTATTACTGAATCTTGGCTTTCTTGCGCAGTTCCTCAACAAACGCCTGCATCCGCTGCTGCTGCAATCCCTCGCGGATCTGCGGTGCTACCTGTTCCATCGGCGGAAACTGCGTGTCGCGCACATCGTCGACGCGGATGACGTGCCAGCCGAACTGCGTTTGCACCGGAGTCTCGGTGACCTGTCCCTTGGGTAATTTCGTCAGCGCTTCGGAAAACGGCTTGACGTACGAATCGGGCGCTGCCCAGTCAAGATCGCCCCCGTTCTTTGCGGAGCCGGTGTCCTTCGAGCCCTTGGCCAGCTCCTCGAACTTCGCGCCTTTTTTCAGCTGCTCGATGATCGCCTTGGCTTCATCTTCTTTCTCGACCAGGATGTGGCGCGCGCGGTACTCCTTGCCGCCGACCTTGGCCTTCTGCTGCTCATAGGCGGCCTTGACCTGTGCGTCGGTGATCGGCGCTTTTTCGACTTCGTCACGCAGCAGCGCCTGGATCAGCGTGTTCTGACGCTGTACGTCGAGCATGAACTTGACGTCGGCCTTTTCAGCGACGCCGCGCCGCTGTGCTTCCTGCAGCAGGATCTCGTTCTGGATCAGGCGATCCTTCACCTGCTTGCGCAATTCCGGCGAGTCCGGCTGGCCCTGCTTGGTCAACTCCTTGACCCATGCATCCTCGCGCGCCTTGGGAATCGGCTTGTTGTTAATCACCGCGATGTTCTGCGCCACGGCAATGCCGCCGACCAGCGCCAGCGCCGCGAAAACGGTAATACGTTGAGTCAGTCGCCTACGTTCCATAGGTGCTTAGCGTCCAGAAGAGTGTTCGATGTCGGGAGAACCTGAAGAAGGCGCCGGTTCGACCTCGTCCGGCGCCAGTAGGTTCATCGTGAGCGCATGAATTTCGCGCTGCATTAAATCAGCGAGGGAATCATACACAAGGCGGTGACGGGCAAGCCTGGAATGACCGGCAAAACGTGCGCTTATCAGTCGCAGTTGATAGTGCCCGCCGCCGCTCGCCGCTCCCGCATGGCCGCTATGCGAGGCGCTGTCGTCGATCACTTCAATGGCCACCGGATCAAGCGTCGCGAGCCGCGCGGTCATGCGGTCGATCGTGCCTTCAGGCATCGGGCACCTCCTTCAAGTGACGGCCGAGGTAGACGCCGAGGCATAGGACGAACACGAATGTCAGGCCAATCAGGCCGAACGTCTTGAAATCCACCCATTGCTCTGTCGTAAATCGGTACGCGACGAATAGATTCGCAGCGCCGAGGAAGGCGAAAAACCCGGCCCATAGCCACAGCATCCGGTCCCACACCGCCGGCGGCAACGGCAGCTCGGAACCGAGCAGAGACGACAGCAGATTGCGCCGGAACAGCACGCGCCCGCCGGCGAGTATGGCGGCGAAGCTCCAGTAGAGCAGGCTCGGTTTCCACTTGATAAACCATTCGTTTTGCAGCCAGATCGTCAAGCCACCGAAAGCGACGATCAAAATTGCGGACAGCCACAGCATCGGCTTCACCGGCCGGCGGCGAGCCAGTAGCCAGCCGACCTGAATCATCGTGGCGACGATGGCAATCACCGTGGCCACGATGACGGCGACCAGATCGGGAAAAGTCGGCGTTGCAGTGACCGGACCGAAGGCGGCGGCGACGAACGCCGCGGACTCTTCCGGAAAGCTCTTGCCCAACCGATACGCGATGAAAAACGCGGCAACCGGAAATAGATCGAACAGCAGCTTCATGTCTTTCCAGCCCGACGCCAAACTACTGCGCGCCCCGATCTTGCGTCGGCGGTGCTCAACGTACCCTCCGTACGTCTGCGCTCCTCGACGCAACCTCGGGGCTGCTCGCTACGCTTTCCGTCGGACTGGTAACAATCTTCTGCGGCTCGAACTTGAGCGACGCCGAGTTGATGCAATAACGCAGGCCGGTCGGCGGCGGGCCGTCCGGAAACACATGTCCCAGGTGCGCGTCGCAGACATTGCAGATGATTTCGGTGCGCATCATGCCGTGCGACGTGTCGTGCTCTTCGCGCACGTTGGCGGGGTCGAGCGCCTTGAAGTAGCTCGGCCAGCCACAGCCCGATTCGAACTTGGTGTCCGATGCGAACAGCGACGTGCCGCAGCACACGCAGCGGTAAACGCCCTCTTCGTGATGGTCCCAATAGCGCCCGGTAAATGCGCGCTCGGTTCCCTTCTCCCGCGCGACCGAATATTCGAGCGGCGAAAGCTGCTGCTGCCATTCGGCGTTCGATTTGTTCACTTTGGTTTTATTCGTCATGCGATTCCTCATGAAGAGCAGGACAGTTCCAGGGTTCTCGCCCACTCGGGCGGCTCTTGTGCATAGGGCTCGAACTCGGGCTGTTCGTCGTACGGGCACTCGAGCACTTTGAGCAGGCGCGCGACATCTCCGAAATCCCGCGGACCTTCGCCGCCCTGGGCCTTGCGAATGGCGACTTCGGCCAGGTAGTTGCGCAACACGTATTTCGGATTGACTCGGTTCATGCGCCGGGCGCGCTCGCCGTCAACCGAATCCTCGGCGCGCAGACGGGCTCGATAGCGCTCGACCCAGTCGTCGAACGCAGCGCGGTCGATCATCAGGTCGCGCATGCGGTCGCTTCCCTCCGCACCCTTTTCGATTTGCACATTCGACAACGCGCGCCAGAAGATCGTCCAGTCGGTATGGGACGCCTGCAGCAGGTCCATCACCCCGTTGATCAGCGCCTCGTCATCCGGTTGCTGCGTGGCGAGCCCGAGCTTGCCGCGAAACACCGCATCGATCGCCTTCGAGTACTCGTCGAGAAACGCATCGATCGCTGCCTTCGTCGCATCGACATCTTCGGTGAGTGCGACCAGTGCCTGGCCCAGCGCGTATAGGTTCCAATGCGCGATCTGCGGTTGCATGTTGTACGCGTAGCGGCCGTTGACGTCACTGTGGTTGCAGATGAAGCCGCCATCGAACGAGTCGATGAAACCGAACGGGCCGTAATCGAGCGTGACGCCGAGGATCGACATGTTGTCGGTATTCAGCACGCCGTGACAGAAGCCGACGCCCTGCCATTGAGCCACCAGCCGCGCGGTGCGGCGCGCCACCTGTTCGAGGAATGCGAGGACCGGCTGCTCCGCATCGCGGCACTCCGGATAGAAGCGCGCGATTGTGTAATCGGCGAGTTGCCGCAACGCTTCGTACTGCTGCGTCCAGTAAAAATACTCGAACGATCCGAAGCGAACGAAGCTGGGAGACATGCGCAGCGCGACGGCTGCGGTCTCGACCGTCTCGCGAATCACCGGTTGATCCGAGCCCACCACGGCCAGCGCGCGCGTGGTCGGAATGCCGAGATGATGCAAAGCCTCAGAGCCGAGAAACTCGCGGATCGACGAGCGCAGCACCGCGCGCCCGTCGCCCATGCGCGAATACGGTGTCTTGCCGGAGCCCTTTAGTTGCAGCTCCCAGTGCTCTCCGGTCGGCCCAATCGCTTCGCCCAGCAGCAGCGCGCGGCCGTCGCCGAGGCGCGGGACGTACACGCCGAACTGGTGCCCGGAATAGACAGCGGCCAGCGGATCGCTGCCCGCAATCGACCGATTGCCTGCCAGCACGTCGATCAAATCAGGGCGCTGCACGTCCTTAACGTCGATGCCGATCAGCGCCCCTGCCGACTCTGAGAATCCGACCAGGTACGGGTCGGGCAACGGTGCGGGGCTCAGCCGTGTGTAGAAAACACCAGGAAGGCGGGCGAACGAATTATCAAAACGCAGTCCGAGATCGACCGCTGCCTGGTCCGGCGGAGCAACGATTTCTTCAGTGACGACGGGAGTGTCCAAGCGGTTCTCCAAAGGTCGTTGATTGTAAAAGCTTGACGGCTGGCGACGGAGTCACCAGCATATGAGGGCCAAACGGCAGAATCACAGCAAGCAGCGACCCCCGCGGAGACCCCAGATGTTGCAAGGCTTGATGATGCAGATGCCGTTGTTGATCTCGTCGCTGATCGAGCACGCGGATCGGCACCACGGCGACGCTGAAATCGTTTCGCGCAGGGTCGAAGGCGACATCCATCGCACGACCTACAGCGACCTGCACCGCCGGGCGCGGCGGATGGCCAACGCCCTAGACGGTCTCGGCATTGCCCGTGGCGACCGTGTGGCGACGCTTGCGTGGAACGGCTACCGACACATGGAGCTTTACTTTGCCGTGTCCGGCGCGGGCAGCGTGCTGCACACGATCAATCCGCGCCTGCATCCCGAACAGATCGCCTGGATCGTCAATCACGCCGAAGATCGGGCCCTGTTCTTCGACCTGACGTTCCTCCCGCTGGTCGAAGCTATTGCGCCGCTATGCAAGACGGTCAGGCATTGGGTTGCATTGACCGACCGAGCCCATATGCCGGCGTCAGCGAAGCCCGGCGATCTGCTTTGCTACGAAGACCTGATCGAGCAGCACTCAGACAACTACACCTGGCCGCAATTCGACGAGAACACCGCATCTTCGCTGTGCTACACGTCCGGCACGACCGGCCATCCGAAGGGTGCGCTCTACGCGCACCGTTCGACCATCCTGCATACGCTGGCGTCCGCGCTGCCCGACGCGCTCGACCTTTCAGCGCGCGATGTGATTCTGCCGGTGGTGCCGATGTTTCACGTCAACGCATGGGGACTGCCTTACATCGCACCGATGGTCGGCGCCAAGATCGTTTTCCCCGGACCACATCTGGACGGCAAATCGCTGTACGAGCTGTTCGAATCCGAAAAAGTCACGTTCTCGGCCGGCGTGCCGACTGTCTGGCAGGGGCTGCTTGCTCACACGGAAGCGAACGACCTGAAATTCTCGACGATGAAACGCACGGTAATCGGCGGTTCGGCATGCCCGCCAACGATGATCAAGCTGTTTCAGGACAAATACGGCGTGAACGTGCTGCACGCCTGGGGCATGACCGAGATGAGCCCATTGGGCACGACGTGCACCTTCAAACACAAGCACACCGGGCTATCAGCCGATGCGCGGCTGCCGGTGCAGTACAAGCAGGGCAGGGTGCTGTTCGGCGTCGACATGAAGATTGTCGATGACGACGGCAAGGATCTCGCGTGGGACGGCGTCGCGTCCGGCAATCTGCTGGTGCGCGGGCCGTGGGTCGTGCGTGACTACTACAACAGCGGCGAAGGCTCTCCGTTGGTGACGGACGGACGGGGCAAGGGCTGGTTTCAGACCGGCGATGTGTCGAACATCGACCCCGATGGCTACATGCAGATCACGGACCGCAGCAAGGACGTGATCAAGTCGGGCGGCGAGTGGATTAGTTCGATCGAGATCGAGAACATCGCGGTGTCGCATCCGGCGGTCGCAATGGCGGCCTGCATAGCGGCAGCTCATCCGAAATGGGACGAGCGGCCGCTGCTGGTCGTCGTCAGGAAGCCGAATGCAACGGTCACGCGCGAAGAGCTACTGGCGCACTATGAGGGCAAGGTCGCCAAATGGCAGGTGCCCGACGATGTGGCATTCGTCGAAGCGATTCCGCTCGGCGCGACCGGCAAGATCCTCAAGACGAAGCTGCGCGAGCAGTTTCGCGAGCATCGGTTGCCGACCGTGTGACGCAACCTCCACTAACTGCGAGAACGATGCAGTCGCGCGCAGCGTTGCGATGCGATTCTTCCCAGCAGCAGAGAGATCAAGAGTCCGAGCAAGTTCAAGCCGAGCGAACCACCTCCGCCGCCGGAAGGAGCGTTCGCGCTTCCATCTGCAGCTGATTGCACCGTCACGCTGACCGACATCGCGGCGCCATTAACGGTGCCGTCGTTGGCAACGACCGAGAACGTGTGCGTTCCAGCAGGCCCCGGGTTAGCCCAGATAAAGTCGCCGGTCGCGGCGTCGAATGTGGAACCGGCAGGAATTCCAGTGGCAACAAATGTTATGGCGTCTTGCTCGGGATCAGTGGCGGTCATCCGAAACTGAAGGGGCGTGCCCGCCGAAACAGTTTGCGGCCCCGGCGTCGCCAGGATCGGGGAGTTGTTCGATTTCGCGCTGACCGTTTGCTTGACCGTGTAGCCGTTGCCATCGTTTACAGTTGCTTCGAATGTATGGGTGCCGCCTGGATTGAGCGCAACGAAACTGGCGTTTGCGGAATTTGGATTGACAAGCGTTACCGCGGGACCGCCCGTTTGAACCCAACGGTACGTGAGCGACGGACTGCCGCCGTTGCGAGCGTTGGCGGTCGCTTGCAGTGAAGCCGTCTGGCCTCCCGGCGTAGCGGAGGAAGCGGTCAACGCCAACGACGGCGTGCGGCCGGCCTGCAGATCCAGCGCCGCCCTTGCATCCAGCATTCCCGATCCGCAGCGTCCGTCGGCGAACATCGGACAGTACGTATTCGCGGGGAAAGGTCGCGCCGAGCTCGTGATCAGAAAGCGTGCTTCATTCAAGCTGAGAGTTGGCGCTCTGGAAAGCAATAGCGCCGCGACGCCTGCAACATGTGGCGTAGCCATACTCGTACCCTGCCAGGGTGTGCCGAGGTAGGTCGAGCCCGCGGGGAGCGTGGTGCCCGTGCTGGTGGTGGACGAGACCCACCTGTTCGGCACATTTCCCCTTGTCACGCACGTAAAAGCACCGCTATCAGCAGTAGAGCAGGAGCCGCCGCCCGGTGCGCTGACGGCTGTTCCGGCTCCAACATTTGCATAATCGGCGTTGTCGCCCTGAAAAGTATGCGCCGTCACTGCGACCACGCCGGGGCAGTTCGCGGGTCTGCCGATTTGCAGGGAGGACTCGTTCCCGGTTGCAGCGATCACCAGCGAGCCTGCAGCGGAAGCTGCCGCAATCGCGGCTTCATACGTGGGGCCGCATGCGTTGACGCTGCCAAGGCTCAGGTTGATGACTTTGGCAACGTTCGTATTGTTAGGAACTCCCGGTACCGCGATC
>JBGSWY010000448.1:0-3214 GCA_041751715.1 Burkholderiaceae bacterium | reverse complement strand
CGTGGTGGTGTTCTGCTTCATCGGCGCATTCGCGGCACGCAGTAATCTGTCGGATCTGTACGTGATCGCGTTCTTCGGGCTGGTCGGCTTTCTGTTCGAGCGGTTCAAGTTTCCGATCGCGCCATTGGTGCTCGGTACGATCCTCGGCCCGCTGACCGAAAGCAATTTCATGACGACGATGCTTAGCTTCGACAACGACTGGACCGTGTTCTTCACGCGCCCGATCAGCGGCACAATCCTCGCGATCTCGGTCATCGGGCTCGCGTTTCCGTTCGTGCGCACCGTGTGGGGTCGGCGGCGCGCGCGGCGCGATCCACGGGTGGCTGTGCATCGATGAATGACCTCGGTGATCGCAACGTAACGCCGGCGCGCGATGTCGCCGAACTGGTCGCGCGTGCCCGAGCCGCGCAGGCGATCGCCAATGAATACGATCAGCAGCGCGTCGATGAGCTGGTCGCAGCCGCCGGCTGGGCGATCATCGAGCCCGCGCGCAATCGGGAACTTGCCGAGCTGGCGGTCACCGACACCGGCATCGGCAATGTGGACGACAAGGTCCGCAAGAACCATCGCAAGACGCTCGGCCTGCTGCGTGACCTGAAGGGCGTGCGCTCGGTCGGCGTGATCGCCGAGCATCCGGAGCGAGGAATCATCGAGATCGCGCGTCCGGTCGGTGTCGTCGCGGCCATCACACCGTCGACCAACCCGGCGGCGACGCCTGCCAACAAGATCATCAACGCGCTGAAAGGCCGCAACGCGATCATCGTCGCGCCATCGCCGAAGGGTTGGTCCACCTGCGCACGGCTGATCGAGTTCATCCACCGGCAGCTCGACCGCATCGGTGCGCCGCGCGATCTGGTGCAGATGCTGCCTTCACCGATCACCAAGGACTCGACATTCGAGTTGATGCGCCAGGCCGATCTGGTCGTCGCCACCGGTTCGCAAGCCAATGTGCGCGCCGCCTATGCGAGCGGCACGCCGGCCTTCGGCGTGGGCGCCGGCAATGTCGCCGCCATCTTTGACGAGACAGCCGATCTCGCCGCTGCTGCCGACATGATCGTCCGTTCGAAGACCTTCGATAACGCAACCAGTTGCTCGTCGGAGAACAGTGTGGTGCTGCTCGACGCAATTTACGCAGCAGCCATTGAAGCTTTGAAGTCGCAGGGCGCGGTTTTGCTGCCGTCCGATGCCAAGGCAAAGCTTCAAAAAGTCATGTGGCCTGACGGGAAGCTGTCGGCGCGCGTGATCGGCCAGTCTGCCGCGGCCATCGCCGAACGCGCGGGCCTCGCATCCGTTGCCGCGGAAAAGCCGCGCGTGTTGATGGTCGAGGAAGACAGCGTCGGCCCTGCGCATCCGTTTTCCGGCGAGAAGTTGAGCCCGGTGCTGACCGTCTACCGCGCGCGCGATTTCAATCATGCGATGCAGATCGTCGAACAGATCTATACGTTCATCGGCGCCGGGCACTCGGTCGGCTTGCACACCGCACGCAGCGACCGCGCGCTCTCGCTGGCGCACGGGCTGCCCGTCTCGCGCGTGATCGTCAACCAGGTGCACTGCGTGGCGACCGGTGGCAGCTTCGACAATGGCCTGCCGTTTTCGCTGTCGATGGGTTGCGGCACCTGGGGGCGCAACAATTTTTCCGCCAACATGAATTACCGGCACTATCTGAACATCACGCGCGTGTCGACCACCATCCCCGAGCGCATACCCACGGAAGACGAGATCTTCGGCGCCTATTTCGCCCGCCATGGCCGCGCCTGAGTTGCGCAAGATGCGCACGGTCCGCCAGCTGATCGACGCACGCGCGGTGGACGATTCGCACGCCACGTTTTTCATCGCGCCCCACACCGGTCGTTCACTGACGTTCAGCGAACTGCGCGATTCGTGCCTTGTTGTGAGTGCGCTGCTTGCGGCGCGCGGCTTGCAACCGGGCGACCATGTGTCACTCGCGCTCGGCAACGGCATTCAGACGATCCGGCTGCTGCTCGGCGCGATGTATGGCGGTTATTGCGTGCACCCGGTCAACCTGTTGTCGCAACCGGAGCAGATGCGCTATGTGATCGAGCACGCCGATGCGCGCGTCGTGTTCGCCGCGCCCGACTGGCTCGAACGCCTGCGCGATCTGACCTCCGGGATTGGGCGTTCGATTGAAGTGATTGCAGTCGACCCGGACGGCACTAAGTTGCCCGGCGAAGACGCGGTGCCGCCAGAGGGCGAACTACCGGTGGGGCCCGCACCCGAGTCGCCGGCCCTGTTGATGTACACATCGGGCACGACCGGCAAGCCGAAGGGCGTGCTGCTGACGCAGGCGAACCTCGCTGAAAACGCGCTCGCGATCAGCCGCGAGCATCGCCTGGGCAGTACCGATCGTGTGGCCGCCGTGCTGCCGCTCTATCACATCAACGCGTTCGCGGTCACGATGCTGGCGCCGCTCGCGCATGGCGGCAGCCTGGTGATGCCGCCAAAATTCTCCGCGACCGGCTTCTGGGAGATGGCGATCGATCATGGATGCACCTGGCTCAATGTCGTGCCAACCATGGTTTCGTACCTGCTCGAAGGTGCAGCGCCCGAGCGTGCGCCGCTCGCGCGCATCCGTTTCTGCCGTTCGGCTTCGGCCGCGTTGCCTCCCGCGCACCATCGCGCGTTCGAAGCGAAGTTCGGCATCGGGATCATCGAGACGCTGGGTCTCACCGAAACAGTGGCGCCGGTGTTTTCGAATCCGATCGAACCGCAGTTGCGCAAGATCGGCTCCGTGGGACGAGCCTCGGGCTGCGAGGCGCGCGTGGTCGACAAGACCGGAGCGCCGATTGCCGACGGCAGTATCGGGGAGCTCGTGATCAAAGGGCCGCAGGTCATGGCGGCGTATTACAAGAATCCCGACGCGACCGCGGCGGCTTTTTTTCCTGGGCATTGGCTGCGCACCGGCGACCTCGGTTACCGTGACACCGATGGCTTCTACTTCGTCACCGGCCGCATCAAGGAACTGATCATCAAGGGAGGCGAGAACATAGCGCCGCGCGAGATCGATGAGGCATTGCTGCGCCACCCGGCGGTGCTCGACGCGGCAGTGGTCGGAATTCCCGATCGGCACTATGGCCAGGACATCATGGCGTGCGTCGTCGTGCGCGATGGACAACGCTGCTCCGAGGACGAGCTGCGCGACTTTTGCAGCCGTGAGCTCGGACGCTACAAAACGCCGAAGATATTCCGCTTTGTC
>JBGSWY010000447.1:0-13564 GCA_041751715.1 Burkholderiaceae bacterium | reverse complement strand
TGCGAGAACAGGCGCTCGGAGCCGCAACCGGGAAAGTAAAACACCGCCTCGGTTTCGCTCGTCGTCTTTTGCGGATCGCGAATAATCGGCACGTAGCGCGAATCCTCGATATCGAGCAGCGCGCGCGCGGTTTTCTTCGGCAGATTGCCCGGCATCTTTTTGTTGATGAAATGGACGACCTGCTCGGTCATCTTCGGCCGCCCGCCGGTGGTCGACGGCGGACGGCGGACCTGCAATGCGGCTGCCGGCCTGAAGAACTGGTTGCCGAAACGCTGCAACTTGAATCCCCATTCGAGCATCACGGTGCGCGCGATCTTGATCGTCTGCGGGTTGGTCGCGTTCAAGAAAAACATCGACGCGGCCGCGCCGGCGTTGAACTTCTTCTTGCCCATGCGGCGCAGCAGATCGCGCATCGCCATTGACACATCGCCGAAATCGATATCCACCGGGCAGGGCGATTCACACTTGTGGCACACGGTGCAGTGATCGGCGACATCGGAGAACTCATCCCAGTGCTTGATCGAGATGCCGCGCCGCGTCTGTTCTTCATACAGGAACGCTTCGATCAGCAGCGAAGTCGCCAGGATCTTGTCGCGCGGCGAGTACAGCAGATTGGCGCGCGGCACGTGTGTCGTGCACACCGGCTTGCACTTGCCGCAGCGCAGGCAGTCCTTGATCGCATCGGCAATGCTGGCGATGTCGCTCTGCTGCATGATCAGCGACTCGTGGCCCATCAATCCAAAGCTCGGCGTGTACGCGTTCGACATGTCCGCGCCGGGCATCAGCTTGCCCTTGTTAAAGCGGCCTTCCGGATCAATCGCGTTCTTGTAGCGGCGGAAGCCTGACGTCTCTTCGTCGGTCAGAAACTCCAGCTTCGTGATGCCGATGCCGTGCTCGCCCGAGATCACGCCGCCCAGATCGCGCGCGATCTGCATGATGCGGGCCACTGCGGCGTTCGCCCGCTGCAGCATCATGTAGTTATCGGAGTTCACCGGAATGTTGGTATGAACGTTGCCGTCGCCCGCGTGCATGTGCAGCGCGATGAACACCCGGCCCCTCAACACTCGTTTATGTACCGCTTCGGCTTCGGCGAGCACCGGCGCGAACGCGTCGCCGGAAAAGATGCGGTGCAGCGGGGCGCGCACTTCGGTTTTCCATGAAGCGCGGATCGTATGGTCCTGCAAGACGCCAAACACGCGAACATGGGGGCTGGCGGTGACGCGGCGTTCGAACTCGCTTGCCAGATGCGTCAGCCCGAGCCGCGACAGTTCGACCCGCGCCTCGGCGAGCGGCGAGTCCAGATGACTCTGCAAGTACCGCCAGCGCGCTCGCGCGTAAGCCAGCAACTCTCGCGCTTGGGCGAGACGATCACCGATGATTTCGTCGCGCGGCAGGCGATCGAACTCGGCATCGCCAGTCTTGCCGAGTGCAAACGAGGTATCGAAGTACCTCGCAAGCTCGTCCAGCAACTCGAGCTTGTTCTCGAGCGACAACTCGATATTGATGCGCTCGATCGCGTCCGTGTACTCGCCCATTTTCGGCAGCGGAATGACCACGTCTTCATTCAGCTTGAACGCGTTGGTGTGCTTTGAGATCGCCGCGGTCTTCGCGCGATCGAGCCAGAACTTCTTGCGCGCGTCGGCGCTGACAGCGACGAAGCCTTCGCCGTGACGTGCATTGGCCATCCGCACGACTTCAGATGTAGCGCGAGCAACCGCAGCGTCATCGTCGCCGACGATATCTCCGATCAACACCATCTTCGGCAAGCTGCCGCGCTTCGACTTCGTCGTGTAACCGACCGCACGCAGATAGCGATCGTCAAGATGCTCCAGACCTGCCAGGATGGCTCCGCCGGGCCGCTGCGCCAGATGGTCGGTGATTTCAACGATGGAAGGAATCGCTTCGCGCGCCTGTCCGAAAAACTCCAGGCATACGGTGCGGACGTGGGGCGGCATCTTGTGCACGATCCAGCGCGCGGATGTGATCAGTCCGTCGCAGCCTTCCTTTTGCACGCCCGGTACCCCGCCCAAAAATTTATCAGTGACATCCTTGCCAAGGCCGACTTTGCGGAACTGCGCGCCCGTGAGCGCGAGGCGTTCGGTGCGCAGAACCCTGGCTTTGTCGGCCGGCTGCGCGCCATCCTTGTACGTCAACTCGAATGAAGCCTCGCGCGCGTCGTGAATCTTGCCGAGGTTGTGATCGATGCGCTCGACCTCGAGCCAGTTGCCTTCGGGATCGACCATGCGCCACCACGCCAGGTTGTCGACTGCGGTGCCCCAGAGCACGGCTTTCTTGCCGCCGGCGTTCATCGCGATGTTGCCGCCGACGCACGACGCATCGGCCGACGTGGGATCGACTGCGAACACGAAGCCTGCGCGCTCGGCTGCCTCAGCGACTCGGCGCGTGACGACCCCTGCGCCCGACAGCACGGTCGGCACTGGGTGATCCACGCCGGACAGTGCGATCGATTCGACTTCCGACAACGCTTCGAGTTTTTCGGTGTTGATCACCGCCGATAGCGGCGTCAGTGGAATCACGCCGCCGGTGTACCCGGTCGCCCCGCCGCGCGGGATGATCGTCAGCCCAAGGTCGACACAGGTGCGAACCAGGCCCGGCACTTCGTCTTCGCTATCAGGATGCAACACGACGAACGGATACTCGACCCGCCAGTCGGTCGCGTCGGTCACGTGCGTCACGCGCGCATAGCCGTCGAAGCGCACGTTGTCGCTGCGCGTGTGGCGCGCCAGTGCACGCCGCGCTTTTTTGCGCAGATCCCAGGTAGCACGAAATTCTTCTTCAAACGCCTGCACCGCGCTGTGTGCTGCGGCCAGCAACTGGCCGACTCTGGCATCGCGCTCTTTATCCTCCGGCTCGCGCCGTTTCTCGATCTCGCGCAGCCGGTGATGCAGCGCTTCAATCAGCGCCGCGCGCCGCTTCGGGTTATCGATCAGATCGTCCTGCAGGTACGGATTGCGGCGCACGACCCAGATGTCGCCCAGCACTTCGTACAACATGCGCGCCGAGCGGCCCGTGCGACGCTCGCTTCGCAATTCATCGAGCACGCGCCATGACTCAGCGCCGAGCAGGCGCATGACGATCTCACGATCGGAGAACGACGTGTAGTTGTAGGGAATCTCACGCAGTCGCGCAGGTTGATCAGCGGCGGTTTGCGTGAGAATCGACTGAGGTGACAGCGGGGCGTTCATCGAGGTTGCACGAGCGCCTGAGACGCTAGGGTCGCAAGTGTAGCGATTCAGACGACCAGAACTTCTTCCTGCATCGCCGCTGTCTGCTCACGCAACTCGAGAATTCGTTCTTCCCAGAAGCGCTGGGTGTTGAACCACGGGAACGCGGCAGTGAATGCAGGGTCATCCCAGCGGCGCGCAATCCATGCCGCGTAATGCATCAGCCGCAAGGTTCGTAGTGGCTCGATCAATGCCAGCTCGCGGCGATCGAACTCGGCGAAGTCTTCATAGCCTTCGAGCAGGTCCGCAAGTCTTTCGGTTTGTTCAGCGCGGCCAGCACCGAGCAGCATCCAGAAGTCCTGGACCGCCGGCCCCATGCGGCTGTCGTCGAAGTCGACGAAGTGCGGCCCGACATTGTTGGCCGAGTCGGTCCACAGCACATTGCCCTCGTGGCAGTCTCCGTGCAGCCGCAGCGAGTAATGCGCTCCACGGTCGTACCGGGCGGCGACCAGGTCGAGCGCCTGTTGTGAAACGCCGGCGTAGACGTTCTCCAGCTCGGGCGGCAGCCAGCCCTGTTCGAGCAGATAATGGCGCGGCTCGATGCCGAATGTCGCGATATCGAGTGCGGGCCGGTCCGCGTAGGGCTTCGTCCGTCCAACGGCGTGGATGCGACCGAGGAAGCGGCCGAGCCATTGCCGAACGCCAGGACTGTCCATGTTCGGCGCTCGTCCGCCCGCGCGTGGAAAAACCGAAAAGCGAAAACCCTCGAACGCGTGCAGCGTTGTGCCGGCGATGGCAAGCGCTGGCACCGCAGGCACTTCACGCTCAGCCAATTCCGCCAGGAAGCCATGTTCTTCGAGAATCTGCGAATCGGACCAGCGGCCCGGCCGATAGAACTTGGCGACCACAAAGGTGCCGTCTTCCAACCCAACCTGAAACACGCGATTCTCATAGCTGTTCAGCGCCAGCTGGTGGCCGTCGGTGGCGAGGCCGGTGCTGTCGATCGCGTTCAGCACCGTATCCGGTGTCAGTCCGGCGTACGGTGTCTGGTTCGGTTGCATCTCGTCATGGTACGCAGGCGTGATACTTTCGCCGTCAAGCTGAGGGGAGCGAATGCTATGCCGGCCCAGGACTATCTGCGCCGAATTCTCACCGCGCGCGTGTACGACGTGGCGATCGAGTCGCCGCTGGAGGTGGCACCAGGGTTATCGGCACGGCTCGGTAATCGCGTGCTGCTGAAGCGCGAGGACCTGCAGCCGATCAAGAGCTTCAAGCTGCGCGGCGCATACAACAAGATGTCGCAGTTGTCGCCCGCGCAGCTGAGGCGTGGCGTGCTCGCGGCTTCGGCGGGTAATCATGCACAGGGCGTCGCACTTGCGGCACAGAAGCTCGGGTGTCGCGCGCTGATCGTGATGCCGGTGACGACGCCGGAAGTCAAGGTCGATGCGGTGCGTGAGCGCGGCGCCGAGGTAGTGCTGTTCGGCGATTCGTACTCCGACGCTTACGCGCACGCCTTGAAGCTGCAGCGCAAGCACAAGCTGACGTTCGTGCATCCGTTCGACGACCCTGATGTGATTGCCGGGCAGGGCACGATCGGGATGGAGATCCTGCGGCAGCACCATCCGGTCGATGATGGGCCGATTCACGCGGTGTTCGTCGCGATCGGCGGAGGCGGGCTGATTGCCGGCGTGGCGGCGTACATCAAGGCGCTTGCGCCGCATATCAAGGTGATCGGCGTGCAGACGATCGATTCGGATGCGATGGCGCGTTCGTTCGCTGCCGGCCACCGTCTGCGCCTGCACGATGTCGGGTTGTTTTCGGATGGCACTGCGGTGCGAGAAGTCGGACAGCACACGTTCAAAGTGGTCCGCGACTACGTCGATGACATCGTGCTGGTCGATACCGACGCCATTTGCGCGGCGATCAAGGACGTGTTCCAGGACACGCGCTCGATCCTCGAGCCGGCGGGCGCGCTGGCGATCGCCGGCATGAAGGCGTACGCGCAGCGCGAGAAGCTGAAAGGACGCACGCTGGTCGCGATCGCCGGCGGCGCCAACATGAACTTCGATCGGCTGCGTTTTGTCGCCGAACGCACCGAAGTGGGCGAAGCACGCGAAGCGCTGTTCGCCGTCACCATTCCCGAGGAGCGGGGAAGCTTCAAGCGGTTCTGCGAACTGGTCGGCGATCGCAGTGTTACCGAGTTTAACTATAGGATCTCGGACCCTTCGGTGGCTCACGTGTTCGTCGGCATCGGCACCGCGAACGCGGGCGAGAACCAAACGCTCGCGCGCGATTTTCGACGTCATGGATACGCCACGGTCGATCTATCGCACGATGAGCTGGCGGCCGAGCACGTGCGTTACATGGTCGGCGGCAAGAGTGCGCTGGCCGCCGGCGAGCTGATTTACCGCTTCGAGTTTCCCGAGCGGCCGGGAGCGCTGATGAAGTTTTTAACCAGCATGGCGCCGGGCTGGAATATCTCGATGTTCCACTATCGCAATCAAGGCGCCGATTACTCGCGCGTGCTGGTCGGCCTGCAGATTCCGCCGAATGAACGCCGCGCGTTCAGCCGCTTTCTCGCCGCGCTCGGGTATCGACATTGGGACGAGACGGGCAATCCTGCCTACCGTTTGTTCCTGTCGTGATCCGGGCCGATCGCTTCGATCTCCACCAGCAGATCGGCACGGCAGATATCGGCATGCAAATAGAGCACGGCGTCGGCATCTAGGCCGTGCTCGACCAGTTCTCGCCGCACCAACGGCGCGTCTTCGGGGTGGCGGATATACGCTTTCAGCTTGAGATCCGAAAGTGTGGCGACATCCTGCGCTCCGTTTCGCACCGCTTCTGCCACCACCGATTCGAGGTTGGCCAGCGTTTCGCGCGTTTGCGCGGCGACATCGCCTTGGTGCAGCGTTTGATGGCCGACGATGCTGGCGGTGCCTGAGACGAACAGAACATTGCTCTGATGATCGGCGCCGCGCCACAGCGCAGCGCGCGAAAAACTCGGCGCACGCGGACCGTACTGCTGCGGGTAGCGGTACGCGCTGACCTGGCGTGGATTCTCGATCGAATCGGCCGGCGTTCTGGATGCCAGGCAGTAAAGCACCAGCGGCCCGCCGAAGCTGCCGAGCGCACAGGCCGCCGGCGCGCCGGTTTGCGTGGGCCACTTCGATTCTTCATACGCTTTATAGCGCTGCAGGTTGAAACGCCGGTAGCGCTCGAGCCCCGCGTCATCGACGTTGATATCGGGTATCGAGTTCCACACGCGCAGCAGATGCGGATAGCCGCTGGCCTGCAGCGCATCGAGCAATGAACGATAGGCAATGTAGGTCGCGGCACCCAGCGCGTCGTCACCGTCGGACGCCGGGACGGATACCGTTGCGAACAGCACTTCGCCGTTGTGGCGGCAGCGCGCCGCGCCGATCGTGGCGTCGCGCGCTTCATGGGGCACACTCCACAGCTCGACGATCTGATCACCGCTGCCAATCACGGGCGTGCGCAAATGCGCTTGCGGCAGATGAGCGGCAAAGGAAAGCGGAGCAGCCCCACCGAGGGTGGCCACGCCAAGAACACGCGCGTCCTGCAGCAACGGCGAGCCCGCCAGCTGCATTGCAGGCAGCCATTGCATTCCAATGCGGTTCAGACGTTCAGGCACTTGGCTGATCGAGGCGAAAGGGCGCTGATTCTAGTCATCTGGCGCCGGGTCGATTGATACACTCGCCACCGATGCTCACGGCTACCCACGCAGTCAATCGTGCTCTTGCGCAGGTCGCGCCCGGCGCGTCTCCGCCGCCTGCCGAGAAGCGCGACGCCGATGTCGTGATCATCGGAGGCGGGCCGGGCGGCAGTACCGCCGCCGCACTGCTGGTGCAACGAGGCTGGCGGGTGTTGCTGCTCGAAAAGGACCGGCATCCGCGCTTTCATATCGGCGAATCGCTGCTGCCGCTTAATCTGCCGTTGTTCGAGCAACTGGGTTGTTCGCCGGCAATTGCAAGTGTCGGGCTCGTCAAGCATGCGGTGCAGTTTCATTCGATGGAGCATGACGCGAGTCAGACGTTTGCGTTTGCCGATACATGGGATGGCCTGCCGAAGCATGCATACCAGGTGCGGCGCTCCGAGTTCGATCATGCGCTGCTGCAGCACGCGCGGGTACGCGGCGCCGAGATTGCCGAGGCATGCCGCGCGAGGAATGTCCGCTTCGAGGCCGATCGGGTGATCGTCGACGCGCAGCATGACGATGGTCGCGCCGTCGAGGTTACCGCCCGCTATCTGGTAGACGCTACCGGACGCGACACGTTCCTGGCGTCCCGCCTCGGTATCAAACGCAAGAATCCAAAGCACACCAGTGCCGCGCTGTACGGTCATTTTCGGGGCGCGCAGCGTAACGCAGGCGCCGCCGAAGGCGATATCGAAATCTATTGGTTCGCACATGGCTGGATGTGGTTCATTCCATTGGCCGACGGCAGCACCAGCGTCGGCGCGGTCTGTTGGCCGTACTACCTCAAGACACGCGACGCCGACCCTTCTACGTTCTTTCTGCGCACTTTGCAGACATGCCCGCCGCTGTGGGAGCGCGTCAAGGATGCGACATTGATCGAGCCGGCGACCGCGACTGGCAACTACTCGTATACGTCGGACCGGATGGCCGGCGATCGCTACGCGATGATCGGCGACGCGTTTGCGTTCGTCGATCCGGTTTTTTCAAGCGGCGTGTATCTGGCGATGAACAGCGCACAGTTTGCCGCCGACCTGATCGATGGTTCGTTGCGCGATCCGGCGGCGGCGCCACGCCTGAATCGCGCTTTCGAGCGGCGTGTGAGGCGCGGGCTGAAGACTTTCACCTGGATGATCTACCGGATGACCTCGCCGATCATGCGCGATTTGATCATGCGGCCGCGTGACACTTTTGGCATTCAGCGCGCGGTGATTTCATTTCTCGCCGGAGATGTCTACGAATCCGGTCCGGTGCGCCGACGCGTACTCGCGTTTCGTGGCATTTACTACTTGAGCACGCTCAAGCATTGGCCCCGCGCACTGCGTGCCGTGCTCAATCGCAGGAATGCGGTCCGGCCACAAACGATTTTCGCTACCGACGGTTCAGGCTGACGACGTGCCAAAGTTGATGTGCGGCTGGCGTCCGCTGATGGCCTGTGTGCTGCTGACCGCCTTGTTTCCGCCTGCCGCCCGCTCGGAGGGTCTGCCGCTATGGGAGCTCGGCGCCGGAGTCGCCCCGCTGCGCGTGCCCGATTACCGCGGCTCGGAGGAAGTGCGTAACTACCTGCTGCCGGTGCCATCGTTCGTGTACCGCGGCGAGATTTTCCGCGCCGACCGGGAAGGAGTGCGCGTGCAACTGTTGGACAGCGAAAGAGTCGACCTGAATCTCAGCGTTAACGGCAGCGTGCCGGTGGACAGCGATCGCAACCGCGCGCGGCAAGGCATGGACGACCTGCGCCCGTTGTTCGAGATCGGCCCGCGCGCGAACATTCATCTGGTGGGCAACGCCGAGAGCCACGTCGCGCTCGATCTGCGCGTGCCGGTGCGCGCTGCATTCACGTTTCGCAATGGCGGTCTGCGTGATGTCGGCTACGTCGCCGCACCGCAGTTGAATCTGGATCTGCGCTGGCCGTCGGCCACTGCAGACGATCGATGGAATATCGGGCTGCTGGTGGAAGTACCCTTCGCGGACCGGCGCCTGAACGATTACTTTTACGGGGTGTCCGCCGCCGACGCGACACCCACACGCCCGGCCTATCGTGCGCGCTCGGGCTATGCCGGATGGCAGGCGCTGGCAGCGATGTCGCGCCGGGTCGATCGCTGGTGGTTCGGCGGCTTCATCAAGTACGACGACGTCAGCAATTCGGTATTTGCGGATTCGCCGCTGGTCACTCAGCGGCGGCAGGTCAGCGGCGGCTTCGCGGTGATCTACGTGTTCGCCCGCTCCTCAACCCTGGTGCCGCCGCGCGACTAGGATGAACCCCGATGGCGCCTCACTGCGTTTGCTGCTCCGCGCGGGGGCGCGCCAGTACCTTGAGGCAGCCCGACGATACTGACATGGCTTTCAGCGATATCGTCAATCCGGGTTCGCGCCGCGGCCTGTTGTTGCTCGCTGCCGGCGCGATCGTCCTGTCGACCGCGCTGCATGTGGTGCCGCAGCTACTGCAGCATGTGATCGATCCGGCGTGGTCGATGCTGATGTTGATGATCGTCGATGCCGGCATCGTGGCGCTGATTGTTCGCAGTCGCCGGGCGGCCCTGATCGGAGTGCTGTTGTGTGCGCTGCTCGGCGCAGTGATTCTTTCGCACCAGCAGGTGCTGGCAGCGATGCCGTCGATTGCACTGAATCTTTTAATGGCAGGCGTGTTCGGGGCGACCCTGCGCCGGGGTGAGACGCCGCTGATCGTGCGCATTGCCGAGCTGGATGGTGCAGCCGCATTGACCCCGGAGTTCGTCCGGTATCTGCGTGCGTTGACGCAGGCGTGGGCCCTGTTTTTCATCGTGATGGCAGCGTTGTCGCTGGTGCTGATGATCTACGCGCCGTACGAGTGGTGGTCGCTTTTCGTCAACGTTCTGTCATGGCCGCTGATCGCACTGATGTTCGCGGCAGAATGGATCGTGCGCCGTGTGGGCTACCGTGATCTGCCGCCACATACACCGCTCGATATCGTGGCCAGGATCCTTGCGTATCAGCGTCAGGCGGGGCGCGCGGGATGACGACCGAGGCGTTGATTGGACATCAGCGGGCGGATGCGCGCCTTGCGCTGCGCGCCGGGGCGCCCATCAGTGCGGGGAGTTTTATCGGCGATGCCGTGGCGCTCGCGGCGCAGTTGCCGTCCTCGCGCCATGTGATGAACGCGTGCCGCGATCGTTATTTTTTCGCAGTCGGATTCTGTGCAGCGCTGATCGCCGGGCGCACCAACCTGCTGCCTCCCTCGCGCACGCCGGAAACGCTGACGCAGCTCGCGCTACGGTATCCGGATACCGTCTACCTGGTTGACGATGCCGGCCGTATCTCCTGGCGCAGCGGCTTGACATCGCCGCCAGGCGCAGCTACATCGCCAGCAGACGTTGCGCCCGCGGCATGGCCGCCGCCCGCAATTGCACGCGAACACATCGCGGCGATCGCCTTTACATCGGGCAGCACCGGTGAGCCGCAGGCGCAACCCAAGTCATGGGGCGGAATCGTCGACGGTGCACGTGCCGAGGCCATTGCCTTGGAGCTGGATCAATCGCTGATCGAAGACGTGGTGCTGGTCGGCACCGTATCGCCGCAGCACATGTACGGCCTCGAGTCGACAGTGTTGATGGCGCTGCATGGACCGTGCGCATTCGCGGCAGAACATCCGCTGCATCCGGACGAAGTGCTGGCCGTGCTGCAGCAGGCCAGCGGGCGGCGTGTGTTGATCACGGCGCCGGTGCATCTGCGTGCGCTGGCGGAATCGGCGCACTCGATGCCCGCGCTTGATCGGGTGGTCAGCGCCACTGCTCCGCTGACGACTGCGCTCGCCGCGCGCTGCGAATCGATGTGGTCCACGCGTGTGTTCGAGGTCTACGGCTGCACCGAGACCGGCATGATCGCGACGCGCCGTACGGTCGATGGCCCGCGCTGGACCACGCTGCGCAATGTGAAGATCGACCGGCGGGACGGCGAGTTTCATGCGCGTGGCGGTCACGTGCAGCCGGGGCGGCTGGCGGATCGGCTGCGGCTGGTTGACGAAACCACGTTCGAGCTCGAAGGGCGTGCCGATGACGTCGTCAATATCGGCGGCAAGCGGGCGTCGCTCGAAGGACTGAATCGCCTGCTGCTGTCGGTCGAGGGTGTAATCGACGGCGTCATGTTTCTGCCGGACGACAGCGCAAGTGAGGGGCGTGAGCAGCGCCTGAGCGGACTGGTCGTGGCGCCGGGATGCACACGCGAAGAATTGCTGACGGCGCTGCGGGTGCAGGTCGACGCAGCGTTCTTGCCGCGCCCGTTGTTGCTGGTCGATGCGCTGCCGCGTAACGCGCAAGGCAAGCTGCCTCGATCGGAGCTGCTGGCGTTTGCCGAGCAGGTGCAGCGCGGGTCGGCCGGGCGTCAACCGGGCACACACAGTGCCGTTGCACACAGAGGCAGTACAGGCACTTGAATAGCGAGCCGTTGATGGCCCACCGATGACCGAACTCCCGGCCGCACCTTCGCCGACGCGCTGCGCGGTGGCCGCCGTTCACCCGATGCTGGCCGGTCACTTTCCGGGGCATCCGATCGTTCCCGGTGCCTGGCTGCTGGCATGGGTCGTCGCCGCGGCGAGTCAGACACGCGCCATCGCAGGCGTGAAGCGTGTCAAATTCCTGCGCCCGCTGGCACCCGATCAAACGTTCGAGTGTGCGTTGAAACCCGGCATCCCGGACGGCAACACCATGCGCTTCACGCTGACCAGCGACGGCAGCGTCATCGCAGAGGGATCGTTACTGCTGCAGCCCGCCGAAGGATGACGGTCAGTTTGTTACCGCGCATCTCGCGCCGCCGCTGGCTGTTGGCAGTGGCCGCGCTCGGCTCGACAGCGTTGCGGGCGCAAACACGCAGCGCCGACGATGAGCTGGCACAACTGTTTTCCGAGCTGGGTGCACGCCGCGAGCGTCATGCGCGATTTGTCGAGCGCAAGTTTTCTACGTTACTGAAGGGTCCGGTCGAATCGAGCGGCACACTGGTTTTCCGGGCCCCCGATATTCTGGAGAAGCAAACCATCGAACCGCAGCGCGAATCGGTGCGGATCGAAGGCAACACGGTCACCTACGAAGCGGCGCCCGTGCGCGGGAACACTCAAAAGCGCACGTTCGCGTTATCCGACGCGCCACAGCTTGCGGCGTTGATCGAAAGCCTGCGTGCCACCCTGGCGGGCGATCTGCCTGCATTGCGCCGGCACTATCAGGTGTCGTGGACTGCGCCGAAAGGCCCGTCCGGTTGGCAGCTAATGCTGGTGCCGAACGAGCGCGCGCTGCGCGATGCGGTGGCAAAGATCGAGTTGCGCGGTACCGGCAGCGAAGTCAGTGCGGTCGAAATCATCGAAGCGAGCGGAGACTTGACCTTGCTGCGCATCACGCCATTGCCCACGCCCGCGGCGAAAAAATGAAACAGCGGGCAGTGCGATGGGGCGCGTGGCTGCTCGGCGTGCTGGTGTGCGCTGTGATCGTCGCGCGCACCACCATCGTCACCGACATCACCGCGTTCTTGCCCGGCCCGGCTACGCCCGAGCAGGCGTTGCTCGCCGAGCAGTTGCGCGATGGTGTCGCCGCGCGAGTAATTCTGATCGGTATCGAAGCGGGCAGCGCAGAGCAGGCTCAGGCCGCGGCGAAGCGCTCGCAGCAAGTGGCAGCGGCGCTGCGCGACGATGCCCGCTTTGCATTCGTCGCCAATGGCGACCCTGCCTTCTTCATCGCAGAGCGCGACCGGCTGTTCGACGCGCGCTACCTGCTGAGCGCGCAAGTCACGCCGCAGCGTTTTTCGATCGACGGCCTGCGCGCTGCGGCTGCCGAGCTGGAAGCCATGCTGCGTTCATCGGCCGCGCCGCTGATCAAGCCCACCGCCGCGCGCGATCCGACCGGCGAACTGCTGGCAATCGCTGAGGCGCTGAAGCCCGCGCGTGCTCCCATCAGCGCCCACGGCGTCTGGTTCGATCAGGATGGGCGTACCGCGTTGCTATTGGCCACCACACGCGCGCCGGGGTTCGATGTCGATGCGCAGGCGGCGGCAGTAGCGGCAATACGAGCTGCATTCGACGCGCAGACAACATTGGAAACACTGACTCTTCACCTCACCGGCCCCGGGGTGTTTGCCGTTGAATCGCGGCAGGCGATTCAGCAGGATGCGCGGCGCCTGGCGTTGATCGCGGCGATTGCGGTGAGCCTGCTGTTGCTGCTGGTTTTGCGCAGCCCGCGGTTCCTGTTGTGGGCTGCGCTGCCGACGGCGACCGGGGTGCTGGCCGGGCTTGCTGTTACCGGCGTCGTGTTCGGAAGCATTCACGGCATCACGCTGGGCTTCGGCCTGACATTGATCGGCGAAGCGGTCGATTACGCGGTCTACGTGCAGGTGCAGCGGCAGCGCGAGCGGGAGAACACGTACCTCTGGCGCGGCTTGTGGCTGGCGGTACTGACGTCGAGCGCAGGCTTCGTCGCCATGATGCTGTCGGGCTTTGCCGGCCTGATGCAGCTGGGCCTGATGTCGATCGTCGGTATTGCGGTGGCCGCGACGATAGCGCGCTTCTGTCTGCCCGACGTGCTGCAACCGCTCGATCCGTCGCGCCTGAAGCGTCTGGCGCCGCTCGCCCGCTATGCGCTGCACGCGCCGCGCTGGCGCGGTGCGGTGCTGCTGGTCGGCGCTGCGTCGGTCGTGCTGCTCGTCATGC
>JBGSWY010000446.1:0-24486 GCA_041751715.1 Burkholderiaceae bacterium | reverse complement strand
TCGCGGGAACGACAACAAAAGTGAGCGCGTCGTTTCCAGCGCTTGCCGCTCTCTCGCGATGCGCGACTGCTCAACTGCCTGCTTCTTGTATTCGCGCACGGTTTCCGCAATCTCGGCCAGATAGCGCACGCGTTGCGGCGGGACGATTGGCGTTTGATGGGTCGAGTGGCGAGTCTCGGCACACGGGAGGACGCCTTCGTTCACATCAAGACCCAGCTCCTTCAGTTTCGGCAGCAGTGCCTGATACAGCGCAGTGACGCCGTCGTCATTGAAGCGCGCTGCCATCGTGCCGAACACCAGCATTTCGTTCGGCTTCTTGCTGAAGTCCCCCTTGTTGCGCTGGACCTGCTTGCTGACGTCGCGCAGCGCATCGGCCGCACCCTTGCGATCGAACTTGTTGATCGCGACGAAGTCGGCGAAGTCGAGCATGTCGATCTTCTCGAGCTGGCTCGCGGCGCCGTACTCCGGCGTCATCACGTACAGCGTCGTGTCGACGTGCTGCACGATCGCGGCGTCGCCCTGCCCGATGCCCGACGTTTCGACGATCACCAGATCGAACCCGGCGACCTTGCACGCGGCGATTGCATCGGGCAGCGCCTGCGATATTTCCTTGCCCGCTTCGCGCGTCGCGAGCGAGCGCATGTAGACCTTCGGTCCATCGGCCCACGGATTGATCGCGTTCATGCGAATGCGGTCGCCGAGCAGGGCGCCGCCGCTCTTGCGGCGTGACGGATCGATCGAGATCACCGCGATCTGCAGCTTGTCGCCCTGGTCGAGCCGGATGCGGCGCACCAGCTCATCGCACAGGCTCGACTTGCCCGCGCCGCCGGTGCCGGTGATGCCGAGCGTCGGCACCTTCGCGGTGTCGGCTGCCTTGTGCAGCGACATGCGAAACTTGGCGTCGGCTTCGCCCAGCTCTAACGCAGTGATGGCACGCGCCAATGCACGCCAGCGCTTGGTCTGATCCTTGTCTTTCAACGCATCGAGTGATTTCGGCGCGAGCGGCGATAGATCGACGTCGCACTCGGCGACCATCGATCCGATCATTCCCTGCAGACCGAGCTTCTGCCCATCTTCGGGCGAAAAAATGCGCGCGACGCCGTAGTCGTGCAGCTCCTTGATCTCGGGGCCGACGATGACGCCGCCGCCGCCGCCGTAGACGCGGATGTTCTCGCCGCCGCGCTCGCGCAGCAGGTCGATCATGTATTTGAAGAACTCGACGTGCCCGCCCTGGTACGAGCTGATCGCGATGCCCTGCACGTCCTCCTGCAGGGCCGCGGTGACGACCTGCTCGACCGAGCGGTCGTGGCCCAGATGGATCACCTCGGCGCCCATGCTTTGCAGAATGCGCCGCATGATGTTGATCGACGCATCGTGGCCGTCGAACAGCGACGCCGCGGTGACGAAGCGCACCTTGTGTGTCGGTTTATACGTCGCGAGTTTCTTGATCTCGGATAGATCGGTCATGGCGTGCTCGGCTGAGACGAGGAGGGTTGCACGTTATGCGGGCAACCTTACTCCTACCGCTGCTCGGCAGCCAGCGGCCGGGCCGGCGCTTCGGCCGGCCGATTTGATAACTCCTCGGCCGCCATCCAAGCGTCAAGCCCGCCGAGCAACGGCCGTGCTCGCAGATAACCGCGCGCGTGCAGCAGGCGCACGGCCCGCGCGGCCGAGGCCTCGTTCGGGCATGCGCAGTAAACGATGATCTGCCGATCCGGCGGTGCCTTAAATCGGCCCGCTTCGATTTCATCGAGATGCATGATCGTCGCCCCCGGAATGCGACGCTGATCGACCTGTTGCGTGGTGCGGCCCCGCACGTCGATCAGCTCGAGCGGCTCGCCGGCAGCCATCAGCGCGCGCAGCTCCGCAACATCAATTCGCGGCACCGCAAGCTCGTGTGCATGCCGGCGTCGCTGCCACCACCGCCATGCAATGTAAAGCGCCACCATCCCGATAAGCACGGCCAGCGCATTCCAGCCCAGCGACATCAGCTGGACGATCACCATCTCGATCTGCTCGTGCAGCAACATCCCGGCGCCGACCACGACCAGGCCGTATAGCGCAGCGCCCGCTGCGGTCAGCGCCAGAAATTTCGTCCATGACATGCCGAGCGCACCGGCGAGCGGCGGGGCCACCAAGGTCACGCCCGGCAGAAAGCGGCCGATGACCAATGCCGACCAGCCCCAGCGGCCGAACGAGCCTTCGGTCCGGGCGACGCAGGTATCGGGCGACAGTGAAACACGGCACAGCATCTTCAGGACCGCTCCGCCGTAGCGGCGACCGGCAGCGAACCAGACCGAATTGGCGATCAGCATTCCGGTGACGATCATCACGATCAGCAGGATCGGATCGACCGCACCCGACGCAGCCCGTGCACCGGCGACCAGCGCCGTCGGCGTCATCGGCACCGGCACACCCAGCTCATGCAACAGCGTGTTGAGCCCAAGAATCCAGTAAGCGTCCTGATCGTCGAACAGCGGGGCGTCAGTCATTGCCTGAACTCATTCGCGGAGGATGCGCACGCAGACCGGCAACATAGACGTCGATCATCTGCGGCGCTGCCGTCTTCAGGTCAAAACGCTGCGGCGATTGAACCCAATCGCGCATTAACCCGCCGACGAACGAGAACGCGCCCTGCGCGGCAAGCAGTGTGTCTGTGTCTTTGGGCAACTGGCCGGCGGCCACCGCCTGATCGAGCACCGCCTTGCACTTTGCCATGCACTGCTCGCGCTTGACCAGCTCCTGCTCGCCGACAGAGGCCAGTTCATCGGTGTACTCGCAACGCAGGAACAAAATTTCATAGACATTCTGTACGCGCGCCGATTCCGCAAGGTGCATCAGCGCGAGAACGCCTTGCCGGCGAAACACGTCCAGCGGATTCGGGGCTCCATGCTCTGCAGCCTGCTCGAAGGCCTCGAACGCGGCTTCGATCGGCATCTCGGCCCGCTCGACCATCGCCTGGAACAGCTCGGCCTTGCTCGCAAAGTGGTGATAAATCGCGCCGCGGGTCACGCCGGCCGCATCAGCCACTTCAGCCAGCGACGCATGACCGACCCCCCGTTCACGGAACACCTGCTCGGCTGCGTCAAGCAATTCTTCGCGCGTTTCCAGCGCCTCTTCCCTGGTACGTCGAACCACGATTCGCTTCCTAAAATTACCGTTGAAATATGCCGCATCTTACAAACATCCACGAATGTATGTAGTATTGCGGCGGTGCAAAACAAGAACAATGTCGATTTTGTGCTCGATCAAACGTCGTCCCAGACAACTCCCAACTCATATCCGCTCCGATGCAACCAGCTCCCCGTCTTCCCGCCTTCCGATCAAGTTGGCGGGTGCTCGCTCTCTCTGCAACCATTAGCCTGACTGCGCTTCTGCTTGTCGCCTGCAACCGTGCGGGCGGTGAGGGCAACGGCGAGAAGGGCGGTTTCCCGCCGGCACCTGTCAGCGTGCAGGAGGTGAAAACGACGACGGTGCCCATCCGGTTCGAGTTTGTCGGCCAGACCGCAGGCTCGAAGGAAGCGGAGGTTCGCGCGCGCGTGCAAGGCATCGTGGAAAAGCGCACCTATCAGGAAGGCAGCCGCGTCAACGCGGGCCAGACGCTGTTCATCCTGGATTCGCGCCCGTACCAGGCACAGCTGCAGGCGGCCGAAGCCGAGCTGGCGAGCGCGCAAGCTCAGTACGCGCAGGCCAAACGCAACTTCGATCGAGTCAAGCCGCTCGCGGGCAGCAACGCGTTGAGTCAGCGCGAGTTCGACCAGGCGACCTCGGGCGAAGAGAGCGGCGCCGCGGCCGTCAAGCAGGCGCAGGCACGCGTGACCGAAGCGCGATTGAATCTGGGTTACACGCGCGTCACGGCACCGGTCACCGGATTCGCCAGCCGCGCGCAAAAGTCCGAAGGTTCACTGGTATCGCCCGGTGCGGACAGTCTGCTGGCGACGATCTCGCAGCTCGATCCGCTCTATGTGAACTTCAGCCTCTCCGCGGCAGAGCGATTGCGGCTGAATCGACTGAACAGCGGTGACCCGAAAGCACCGCCAGCCAAAGCGGCCGACAGCAAGGCTACCGACAAATCACCTTTGTCCGGCTACGTCGTCGCGTTGAAACTCGAGGACGGCAGCATCTACGATCGCAAGGGCCGGCTGGCGTTCATCGATCCGGCGATCAACGCGAACAGTGGCTCGTTCGAGGCGCGCGCGGAGTTGCCGAACGCCGATGCGGCACTGCGTCCCGGTCAGTTCGTGCGCGTAGTCCTCGAAGGCGCCATGCGGCCGAATGCGATTGTCGTCCCGCAGCGCGCGGTGATGGATGGCCCGCAAGGCAAGTTCGTGTTCGTGACCGGCAAGGGACAGGATGGCAAGACCGACGTTGCGTTGCCACGCCCGGTGAAGGTCGGCGATTGGGTCGAGTTCGACGGTCAGCAGCAATGGATCATCGAATCAGGTCTGAAGCCGGGCGACGTGATCATCGTCGACGGGACGGCCAAGCTGTTCCCGATTCCCGGAGGTGCGCCGATCATGCTCGGACCTCCGCCCGGCGCGGGCGGTCCTGCCTCGGGCGCGGACCCATCCAAGGGCAACGTAAAAAAAGCCGCACCCGAGAAGAAGTAGGGAGGAGCTGACCATGTTTTCCCGCTTCTTTATCGATCGTCCGATCTTTGCCGCGGTGCTGTCGATCTTCATCGTCATCGCCGGCCTGGCCGCGATGCGCGCACTCCCGATCGCGCAGTATCCGGAGATCGCGCCCCCGGTCGTTACCGTCCGCGCGTTTTATCCGGGCGCATCGGCCAGCGTGCTCGAACAAACCGTGGCGGCGCCGATCGAGAACGCCATTAACGGCGTCGAGGACATGCTGTACATGAGCTCGAACTCGTCGAGCAACGGCGCGGTCGAGATCCAGGTCACGTTCAATATCGGCACCGATGTCGATCAGGCCGCGCTGAACGTCAATAATCGCGTCAAGCAGTCCGAGGCACGGTTGCCGCAGGAAGTGCGGCGCCAGGGCGTGACGGTCGAGAAAGGGTCGTCGGCGTTCCTGCAGGTGCTGGCGTTTTATTCGCCGGACGGGCGCTACGACGATCTGTTCACGTCGAACTACGTCACGCTCAATGTGCTCGATCAGCTAAAGCGGCTGCCCGGCACTACCAACGTGCAGATCTTCGGCGCGAAGGATTACGCGATGCGGATCTGGCTGCGGCCGGACCGGCTGGCACAGCTGAAGCTGACCACCGGCGATGTAGTACGCGCGATCAATGAGCAGAATGCGCAGTTCGC
This sequence comes from Burkholderiaceae bacterium, assembly GCA_041751715.1. Lineage (GTDB taxonomy): Bacteria > Pseudomonadota > Gammaproteobacteria > Burkholderiales > Burkholderiaceae_F > JACCZX01. The sequence goes on along the minus strand of JBGSWY010000446.1, from coordinate 19,213 downwards.
GGCGGGCAAGGTGGGGCAGGCCCCATATAACGGCGACCAGGAGCTGGCGTACACGATTACCACGCAGGGACGGCTGGCTGACCCGGCGGAGTTCGAGAACATCATCGTGCGCAGCACTCCGGAGGGCTCGACGATCCGCGTGCGCGACGTGGCGCGAGTGGAGCTTGGCTCGCGCGACTACGACTTCATCGGCCGCTACAACGGGCAGAACGCGACGCTGGTCGGCATCTTCCTGCAGCCGGGCGCAAACGCGATCGAGGTTGCGCAGAGCGTCAAGGACACCGTAGACGGACTCGCGACACGCTTTCCGGAAGGCTTGAAGTACGCGGTTCCGTACGACACCACGCGCTTCGTCGAGGTGTCGATTCACGAGGTGGTACTGACGCTGGCGATCGCCGTGGTGCTCGTGTTTCTCGTGGTGTACCTGTTCCTGCAGAGCTGGCGCGCGACGTTGATTCCGATCATCGCGGTGCCCGTGTCGCTGATCGGCACCTTTGCCGGGTTGTTGATGCTCGGCTACTCGATCAACACGCTGACGCTGTTCGGCATGGTGCTGGCGATCGGCATCGTGGTCGACGATGCAATCGTCGTTCTCGAAAACGTCGAACGCATCATGCGCGAGGAAAAACTGAACGCGCGTGAAGCGGCGATCATCGCGATGCAGGAAGTGACCAGTCCGATCATCGCGATCGTGCTGGTGCTGGTATCGGTATTCGTGCCCATCGCATTTCTCGGCGGGCTGACCGGAGAGTTGTACCGCCAGTTCGCGATCACGATCTCGATCGCCGTGGCGATCTCGGGCATCGTCGCGCTGACGTTGACGCCCGCCCTGTGCACGCTACTGTTGAAGCAGCAGCATCAGGAGCCGAACCGGATTTTCCGCGCCTTTAACGGCTGGTTCGGGCGCATGACCGAGCGCTACACCGACGGCGTGGTGTGGATGATCCGCCGCAGCGCGCTGGGACTGGCGCTGTTTGCCGTGATGGTGATTGTCGCCGCCGGGCTGTGGCGCATCACTCCCGGCTCGCTGGTGCCGGATGAAGACCAGGGCTTCTACATCGCCGCTGTCATCCTGCCCGACGGTGCGACGTTGCAGCGGACCGACAAGGTCGTGTCGGAAGTGGTGCAGGCTGCCCTGGGCAATCCGAACAACCAGGACGTAGTGGCGTTCACCGGCCTCGACTTTCTCGGCGGTGGCTTCCGTAATAACGCGGCCACGATCTTCGTCACGCAGAAGCCGTGGGATCAGCGCGAAGTTCCGGTGCAGGCGCTGGTCGGTGACTTCTACATGAAGACCGGCCACATCAAGGAAGGGCTTGCACTCGCCTTTGCGCCGCCCGCCATTTTCGGCCTTGGCACCGCGGGAGGCGCCGAGTTCTACATTCGCAATCGCGGCGACGGCGGACCGCAAGCGCTGGCGCAGGCCATGGGCGGGTTGCTCGGCGCCTTGCAGCAGGAAAAGATGTTCGTGCAGGTGAACTCGCTGTGGAAGCCCAACGTGCCGCAGCTGTTCGTCGACGTCGATCGCGAGAAAGCCAAGGCGCTCGGTGTGCCGGTGGATGAAATCTTCAATACGCTTTCGGCCACGCTCGGCAGCTATTACGTCAACGACTTCAACAAGTATGGCCGCACGTGGCAGGTACTGATGAGCGCGGAGCCGCAATATCGCACCCGGCCCGACGATATCGGCGCGATGTGGGTGCGCTCGGATCGCAATGAGATGGTGCCGCTGCGCTCGGTGGCGAAGGTCGAGTTCACCTCGGGCCCGGACTCTCTCGATCGATACAACAACCTGCAGGCGGTCAAGGTGTTCGCGACCGCCGCGCCGGGAGTGAGCTCCGGGCAGGCGATCGCGCGCATTGCGCAGGTGGCGCGCGAGACGTTGCCGTCGGGCTTCGATGTCGAATTCACCGGCGCATCGTTTCAGGAGCAGCAGTCATCCGGCACCTCCGGGCTGGCGCTGGGCCTCGCGGTGGTGATGGTGTTCCTGATCCTGGCCGCGCAGTACGAGAAATGGTCGCTGCCTTTCTCGGTGCTGATGGCGTTGCCGTTCGGCACGTTCGGTGCGCTCGCGGCGGTGTATTTGCGCGGCTTGACCAACGATGTGTACTTTCAGATCGGCTTGGTAACACTGCTTGGTCTGGCCGCAAAGAACGCGATTCTGATCGTCGAGTACGCATCGCTGAAGGCGTCGGAAGGTTATTCGACTGCAGCGGCGGCGATCGAAGCGGCGCGCTTGCGGTTTCGGCCGATCGTGATGACGTCGCTCGCGTTCATTCTCGGCGTGGTGCCGCTGGCGTTTTCGTCAGGCGCGGGCGCCGGTGCGCGCATCTCGGCCGGCACCGGCGTGATGGGCGGCATGCTGGCAGCGACCTTCCTCGCGATCTTCTTCGTGCCACTGTTCTTCAAGCTGATCACCGATCGAAAACTGCGCGAGACACGCAGCGCGAAGGAGCTGCATGACGAGGTGGCTGAAGGTGAGCGCCACAGCGCCGAGGTGCATGCCAGGCTGGCGGCCGAGGCAGCGACGACTGTGCACGTGCGAAAAGGGCAAAAAGGGCCGCTCAAGGAAGCGCACGAGGCAGGCGAATGATGCGTGAGTCACTTTCGTCATTCCCGCGTGGACGTTCGCTGAAGCGCGGCATCGCACTGCTGATTGCCGTCATGGTCTCCGCGTGCGCATCGACCGACACGCGGCTGCCCACGGTCGAGTTGCCGGAGCCGAGTGCGACACCGGTCGTCGACATTCAGCGCTGGTGGCTGCAATTCGACGATCCGCAACTGACGGCGCTGGTCGACGAGGCGCTCGCGGCGAACCTCGATCTGCGCCTGGCGATTTCGCGCATCGACGAAGCGCGCGCCAACCTGAGGCTGGCGCGATCGAATCTCTATCCCTCGCTGGACGCCGAGTTCGGCGCGCGGCGCGCACGCAATAGCCAGTCCACTGAGTTCGTCTTTCCGGGGCCGTCGATTACAACCGGCTACGTCGGGGGCTTGCAGGCCGCATACGAAGTTGACCTTTGGGGCCGGCTTGCTTCCGGGCGCAACGCCGTGGAAGCCGAACTGCTCGCAACGCGTTACAGCGTCGAGACGGTCCGCACTGCGCTGGCGGCCCAGGTCGCGTCGACGTACTTCGCGCTGCGTGGGTTCGACGCAGAGCTACAAATCTCGCGCGACACGCTTGGCACGCGCGCGGAAAACACAAAGCTGCAAAAGCAGCGCTTCGACGCCGGCCTCGTTGGCGAATACGAATTGCGGCTTTCGGAAGCGGAGCGTTTGAGCGTTGCCGCTGTAATCCCGGCGCTCGAGCGTTCGATTGCGCAGACCGAAGCTGCACTGGCCGTCCTCGCCGGACGTACTGCGCGCGAGGTATATGCACCCAGGGTCGCGCGCGGCTACGAACTCGCTCGAGCTTCATCCGGTCTCGAGGTACCTCCTGGTTTGCCGGCAGACTTGTTGGCACGCCGGCCCGACATTCGCCAAGCTGAAGCCAATCTTGTCGCCGCCAGCGCCCGCATTGACGAGGCGCGCGCGCAGTATTTCCCGTCGCTGGTATTGACTGGGCGCTTCGGCGGCGAAAGTGCCGATCTATCGGATCTGTTCTCCGCGCCGGCTCGAGTGTGGTCGATCGCAGGCACGTTGCTGCAGCCGATCATCGCAGCAGGACGCATCGGTGCGCAGGTCGATGGAGCAACCGCGCGTCGCAACCAGGCCGAGATCGGCTACGTGCAGTCGGTGCAGGCGGCGTTTCGCGATGCGCACGATGCGCTGGTCGCGCATCGCAGCGCGCGCGATGTGTTCATCGCGCAGGATGAGCGTCGCACGCAGCTGATCGACGCATTGCGCCTGGCCGACCTGCGCTACCAGAGCGGGTATTCGAGCTTCATCGACGTGCTCGACAATCAGCGCAATCTGCTGGATGCGGAACGTGCGCGGGTCAACGCGTTGCGCGATCGGCAGACCGCGCTGGTCGATCTGTACAAGGCGCTCGGCGGCGGCTGGTCTCCGGACACGTTCGCTCAGGCGCAATAACGCTATTCGCTTAACGGCGTCAGGCGGCGACGCTTTCGACGGCATCGTCGACTGGCTCTGTTTCAAGCTTCCACGTTTGCGCACGGCATCGAGTAAAGCCGCAATCGCAGGATCCTCGGCGCGCCGCGCCACATACACAAACCACAGACCTGTCTTGACTGCGGCACGTGTCCAGATGACCAACTGACCGGCGCGTTCGAGCTTGCATGCGATGTCATTGCGCACCAGCGCTAGCCCGAGACCCGAGACGACGAGGTTCGTGATGACGTTTTCATCGTCGGCCTGCACGGACGCTTTCGGTGTCGGCATCGATTGCTGCGCGAACAGTTCGGCGACCAGCCGCGTGTGGGTGCTGATATCGGGCGTGCCGATCCACGGTAATTGATCAATCTCGCTCCACTGCGCACCATCGATGCGATCGGCCCACGCTGCCGGCGCCGCGACCCGATAGATCAGGCGGCGTAACTCAAGCGCGTGCAAAGTCGAGTCGGGCCTGTCGCCAAAGTAAAAGCTCGCGTCAAGCTCGCCGCCATGGACCGCTGCCAATGCGGCGCCCGACATCGCATGGTGCAGCTCGAGCTTCAACCGCGGATGGCTGTCGCGCGCGAGCGCGAGAAGGTCGCCCAGCCGGTTCGATTCAGGATCGGCCACCGTACCTACACGCAGTACACCGGCAATATCGCCTTGCATCTGCTGCGCCGCCTGCTTCAGGTCATTGGCGGCACTCAAAACGAGCTTCGCGCGCACCAACAGGTGGCCGCCGGCGTCGGTCAACTGCATGCCGCCGGGTGCGCGCTCGAACAGCCGCACGCCAAGCTCGCTTTCCAGCGCCTTGATGTGACCACTGACCGCCGGCTGGCTCAAAGGCAGCCGCTCGGCGGCGCGCGTCAGGTGCCGCTCTTCGGCCACCGCTGCGAAGGTTCGAAGCTGATACAGCTCCATAGGAACTCCTGCTTGTTTGGAGGCCATACCATTGCTATTGCGCTTTGCGGCAATGAACTCGAATCCTAATCGGCTATTCCGATGCTAAGCATCTGAATAAACGATTTTATTTCCCCTTACTTTGGACCGATTATTGCATTGTGCAAGACAGTAATTTTGCTGCCTAACTCGAAAGGAACATCTTATGGAAACCCTGCTACGGCATCTGCGTTGGGGCGCCAAACCGGGCCGGAAAGCGAGCCTTTCCAGGGTCTTGCCGGCTGCTAAAGCCGAACCAGCCCCTTCCCTTGCTGGCCCAGACTCGGCCATGGCCGAGCGGCGAATCGCCGTACTTCGCAACATGTTTCCCAGCTTGTTCAGCTGGGTGGCCAACCGCGCGCAACTGGCTAATGCGCGCGAGGTGCACGACTACCTGGCCGAGGCGACCAATCTGGCAGACCTCGAACAGCGCATACGACTGATCGAGCGGCAGCGGCACTTCTCGTAGGTGTTCGGACGGCACAGTACGCGAGGAAGATTTCCTCGCCGAGTGCAAAGGACGTAGCGCCGAGCATGGGCCGGCACAAGGCCGGTGCCCATGGCTTACTTGGCAGCTCTTTCTTCCGCGACCTGCACCCGGCCGTACAACGTGTCGGCGACCACGGCGACGTAGTCGGTCGCCAGGAAGTCGATCAAGCCACCGATCGAGATCGTCACCGACAAGGCAGCGATCGCGAAGACGAGCCTGAGCAAGGGCGCTTTCCTGCAGAAGTCTCTTTTCATGGAACCCTCCGTTGAGTAAGGTCGGCATCGAAAGGTGATGTCGACTGTCACGCAGCTTCGGGCGCTTGAACTCACCGATTACCCACGGACGGCCAGCTGCACTTGTCGAATATTCGACACGCCGCCCGCACTGGCTCAATGCACGTAAAGATGTCATTCGCTGGTCCGACTTGCGGCTTGACGCCCGGCGCCGTATCGCCGTAGCGTGCAAGGTGAATTCACTACCCATGCGTGACTCACCTTATCCACCCTCGATCAAGACGAGCGCGCCTGCGCTGGTCGGAGTCATCGAGCGCGCGCGGCTCATCGATGCGCTAGCCAAGCTGCCAGCGCCTGCAAAGTGGTTGCAATCTGCGTCCGGCACAGGTAAGTCAACTCTTGCCGCAAGTTATGCACGCAGTCAGACGAAGCCTCTTGCGTGGTATCGCTTCGACGAGCGTGATAACGATCCTGCTTTTTTTTACGAGCATTTCTCCGAAGCTGTTGGTGCTCAACTAAATTTAGCTGGTGCACTTCCAAGATTTTCTGCCGACGATCACAGCCGGCAACAGGTTTTCGCGCAGCACTACTTTGGCACGTTGGCCGCGCAGATCGACGGCTCGGCGATGATCGTGGCGGATGACGTGCACCGGCTGACGGCTCACTCGATGCAGGCGTCGCTAGCTGCGATGATCGACGTGGCGGGTGCGCGGTTGGAGCAGCTCTTTGTGTCGGAAGAGACCACACCGACGCCATTTTTTGATGCCATCGCGGCGCGGCGGTTGGTGTTGCTAAACGACGCCGATTTGCATTTCAACGTCGATGAATGCAAGTCGATGGGCGCAATGCTGCGCATCGGCGGTAAACAGTGCGAGGACATCGCGGCGCTGACCGGCGGCCACGCCGGCGCACTGGTACTAGCGTGTGAGCTGTTGCGCAGCACTGGGGCGCGAAGCGCACTCGGAGCTCAGACCGCCGAACGCATTCATTTGCATCTGTTATCGAAGCTGGTGGAGCGCATGCCCGAGATGCGGCATGAGCTACTGCTGCAGACCGCCTTTGTCTCCCAACTGACGCGAGGGGTTGCAGTAGCGCTTGCGGGAGGCGAGGCAGCTAAGCAGTTGGACGGCCTTGCGGAAACCGGGTTGCTGCGCCGAGTGGGTTCAGGCGCCGATGAAGTGTTCGAAGCGCATGGGCTTGTAAGGCAGGGAATGCAATCTCTGGTGCGTGCGCAGCTAGGCCACACCAAAGCGCAAGGGCTGGCTCAGAAGACGGCGACAACGCTAATTGAACACGGCCAACGAGAAGCTGCGTTTGCGGTATTTGTTCAAATCGGTTCATATGCAAGCGCGCTTGAGGTGTTGCAGGACCTAGCGGAAAACTACGCAGCGCAGGGTCAGGTCGACTTGTTGATGGCTTCGCTTGAGAAGCTTCCGGCGGTAGACGTTGAACACGATGCGTGGCTTTGCTTCTGGACTGGTCAAGCTCAATTAAGAATCGATGAAGAGCAGGCACGAGTCTGGTTTGGACGCTCTTTTATGGCGTTTGAAGCGAAGGGCGACTTGCAAGGCATGCGACTGTCGGCAGCCGCTAACCTAACTGCGTTTCGACTCGAATGCGGCGATGTGCGCGACTTGGGCGCTTGGGTGGATCACCATCAGCGTGCAGGTGGCGACACACCGATTTCGACCGGCGACCGTTTCGAAGCAACGCTAATACTTGGAGTTATCTGCGCAGCGTTCGTACGCGCGCGGTACCCGTCGCAGATTGACTCGGACGCGCTAACCGACCGATTGCGCTTTTTGCTCGATTCGTCGTCAGGATGGCTTTCAGACGATCAACGAGTCCAAGCTGCCAAACTTTTGATCGAGCATTGCTGCACGTTTTCAAGATTCGAACAAGGGGTGAATGTTGTAGTGGCAACTCGGTCTCTTATCGATGACGAGACTGGAAGTGCCCTGCAAAGAGGGCGGTGGTTAAGCGTTGCGGCATCTCTGTACGCAGGAGTTGATGCAGACAAAGCTGCACACTATTTGAATGAAGCCCGGCTACTGGCAGAGCAGTTCGAAGCTTCCCACCTTTTGTTCGAATTGGGGGTCGTATCTGCGAACTACCTGATGAAAGCCCAGGATCTATCTGGCGCTGCTACCGAATTGGTCCGGTTGCAGCAACTGGCCACCAAAGCTGCGCCAGCACATCGCGCGCAATACGCCAAGCTGATGACACGGTTGTTGCTGCTGCGTGGGCAAGTGGTTGAAGGGCTCCAATGGGCCGAAGAAGCGATTCGCATAGCGGCGGCTGCAGGGTATTACGGTGCGCACTTGCGAGCATTCGAAATGGAGCTCGTTTACGCGTTGGCGGCTAATGAGCGCCTGGCCGACGCAGCGGATCTGATCAGCCGGATGGAGTTCGAGCCTCGCGAGGCTCGCTCTGCTGTCGAGAGCTGCGTTCGCTTTTTGCTGCAAGGTGACATTCAGCTGCTGCGCAAAGGTCTCCGCGATGCAGCGCAAATTAACTTCATCAATCTGCTAGATAGGGCGCGTGGCCCACTGACGCGTGTTTGTAGCGCTGCCCTTGAAAGCGAAATCGAACCAGACTTCGTTCGGCAAGTGATCAGGCTTAAGCAACTCAGGCCTCCTCCTTTAACTGGGCCGCAATGGCCGTGGTTGGTGAGAGTCAGAACACTCGGTGGCTTTCGTTTAGATATTCAAGGTAAACGCTATCAACCGCCGCATAAAGCACAAGACAAACCGCTTGAACTGCTCAAGCTACTAGTGACTTGCCAAGCCCTGGGGCGCGCATCGGTCGATAAGAATTGGATCGTCGAGCGGCTATGGGCCGATTCAGCCCCAGAAAACGCGCGTAAGTCACTGGACATGGCGGTGTCGCGGCTCCGTCGCCTGCTTGGGGAGGAATCTGCCATCGTTGCATACGAGGGCCGGCTGCAGTTGTCGACAGACTCGGTCTGGACCGATATCCAACAATTGCGAAATGCACTGTCTGAAGCGCAGAGACAGCGCGATGCAAAGGCGGCCGGCAACAACATCGTCTCCTCCGAGGCCACTGCTGTGGTCACGACTGTGTTGCAACTGTATGTAGGGCCGTACCTGATAAACGAAGAAGAGCCGCCCTGGTTGTTGGCCGGTAGGGAAGCAATTGTCGCCGGAGTTCGGCAAGTGCTACTTACCGCCGACGTGGTTCTTGAGGGAAGTGCAGATGATGTGCTCATTCCGGCACTTGAAAAGGCGCTCCTCAATGACCCAGCCTCCGAAGACCTCGCTCGTTCCCTGATGCGCGCTTTTCTGAGGCGCGAACGTCATAGCGAAGCAATACAAGTGTATCGGCGGTTACGTCAGACACTTTCCTTGTTGTTAGGTATTGCACCATCTCCGGAAACCGATCATATTCGTGATCGGGCTTACACGGAGCAGTGCACAACAAGTCCGTAGTGGAACTAATCGAACGAGGAGAATAAAAATGGTCATGCCACCCAATGTTCCGGAGAACGAAGAGCCTACAAGACGTAGAAATGACCCATTACGCGAGTTGCTGGAATTCGTTGCAAGTCAAATCGACAAAGCGCATCCCGACACTCAGGCACTTCCAGGTATCGATAGTTTAAGAGACGAGCTGGGCGTAGCTATCACAGAGCTCAAAGATAATCCCGGCCCCGAGGAGAACCCAACCGACTAGTCCAGGATTGCACAAATGAAGTGGCTGCCAAACCCCTATGCAATTGCGCAGCGACTGACTAATACGCTTGATATTGCGCCGGAAATAAGAAGAGGTGGCGAGGCTGCTGATGCATTTTTGATTCGCGCTTTCCTTTCTGGCAGAAAACAAAAGACGTTGACCGGGGCGATCGCGGTCTTAGAGCGAATAGCCGGATCATTTAAAGAGCCTGTAAGCCTGCATGCTGCGATTGAGAGGTCGCGTCGACTTTGGGCTGAGGAAGGCTATACGGCTGACGAGATGGCACGCGTACTTCCCGAGCTCGTGCCAACTCTTTTGCTTGCCCGAGAGACGTTCGCCGATGCCGATAAGCTTGTCGTTCAGGACGTTTCTTATTTAGATCCTGTCCAAGGGGCGATAGGCGACTGCTATCTGATCTCTGCGCTGAGCGCACTGGCATGGGCCGACTCAAACATGCTTACGGTGCGCTTCGATGCCGCGGGCTTCGCGCCACCGGCACAAGGTTCGTTCCAATGGCATTTCCACGATCACATGGGTACCGCCGCGGGCGTGCGCGCGGTGTCGGGGCGCATCGAGATGTCAGGAACCCAACCGCGTTATGCGCGATCAAGTGACCCGGTTGAAGATTGGCCGTCGCTGGTTGAGAAAGCGTATGTAGCGCAGGTTCGTAATGTGGGCGAGCCGAGCGAAACCGACTACAAGTCCATCGACGCGAAGACCGGCGGGTCAACGCCACCGCGCGCGTGTCAGGCGCTGGTGGGTGGACGAGTGCGAGGCGAGATTCTTGATAGCAATCGCGGCCGTCGGATTTTTCTTCAAGGCGGAAGACTTGAAAGCGCTGCCGGCGTCATGGCTAAACCGGTAATGGCTTGGACCAAAGAGGAACTCGACCTTGGCAGCATTCATCCCCGCGCAAACGACCCAAACGCAAATATTGAAGACGTTTGGAAAGAAACCGGTCTGTTTCCTCGACACGCATACGCGGTGTTAGGAGCGGTGCTATCGAACGATGCGGTCGAGCATGTCGTGCTTCGCAACCCTCATGGGGCTGATATCAATGCGAACCGCAACGGATATCTGTCCGGTCTATGGAAACCCAATGGCCAAACCGAGGTAGCCCTTAACGAGAATGGCGTTTTTGCAATCTCTCCAGAGTTGTTTTACAAACATTTTGAGGACATTGGCTGGGTCGACCCCTTGTGATCGACCTACCCTTACAAACACTTCAAGAATCTCGGACGCTTATTGCACTAATCGAACGCTTGTCGTTGCCGGCAATTCACTAGCCTTGGTCTGCAGCGCAAAGATCTGCGAAACAAGCGACAGCACGTGCATAGTGCGATTATCAGACGAAGATTTGGGAACGGAGAACATCGTTTCGCCGTACTGAACAGTCAATGCCGCACCTTCGGACACCCCTTTCTCGATTGCAAAAAGCGTCGCCTTCGACAGCGCTTCTTCTTCATCCGCAGCGCGGAGCGGTCGATGGGCAATCCAAGGGAAACCTTTTGGCTGATAAATCGTCTTCTTCGCGGTGCTACTGTATTGACCGTCTAGTTGCGCTCTCGCGATTTCGCCTAGGTAGTAAATCATTGCTTCAGGTGAGCGCAGAATGATCCGAACAGCATTTTGGGGTCTTTTGCCAGGCTCGCCAGGGCCAACATAGACATTAGCCGTAGCCTTGATCTGGTCCGCCCTAACTGCACTGCCGTCGCACGCTCCGTTAACCCCTTCTGATAGCTGAATCGCAAGCGCTTTCGACTCTACAGCGAAGCGCACGCTCTTCGCTTTTTCACTGTCTGTTGTGACTGCGCCCTTCTCATCGAAAGCGACAGGTACAAGCCCAGCCGACCGGGCGGCAGCCAAATCCTTTAGGTTCTCGTTGTACTGCATCGACGCGCTGTAGTAAACGCGTTCTGATTTCAGATCAAGCTCACAATCTCGAAACGCTTTTATCACCTCTTGGAACCGGTCGAACCGCTCCTTGTGGGAAGGGTAATTGTCAATCCGCTCGGTAAGCTTGGAATTCTTATCGAAGAACTCAATTGACCGCACAAACATGTGAAGCACTAGTTGCTGTGGCCAACCTTGGTCTAAGTAGTACAGCATGAGGGATGGTGAAACGGGCGTTGTAATCCCCCGCGTGAACTCGTGAGAGTTCAGTACTACGGTATCAACTGATTGCTGGGTTCCGAACTCGGTTTCCAACACATATAAACGCGTTCGATCGCCACCAAACGGAATCGGAAGCGAAAAGGTGGGGTTTCCGAAGGCCACGGGCAGCCTGACCGCGGAGATCTGCGTGAAGTGCATCGGCTTTCGCTCATACGCTCGCAGGACGTTCAAGACGAGTAGTTGATTGTGCGCCTGCTCTTGGACTAAATTGGTCCGGACGGCAGTGTCAGCAACCTGCGCAGTGGTCGCGCATCCTGCAAGAATGGCTGACGCAATGATCAACGAGATTGCATTCAATCCGTATTGCATCTGCTTTCCTCCCAGCAAAATCGACAATTCACTTGTCTTTGTTGGAGGGAAGTCTATGCCTGACCTGCGCTTAAATCAGCAAACTTTCGTTCAACGCATCGCGCTGCTTTTAGGCAATGGCAGCGCCGGCGAACCGACGCTGCCATCGTTCTAGGTTAAAACGTTCCAGTCCCGCGATCTACCGGCATATCGACATGAAACTCATCGGCTGCCAAGTCTGCTGAACCTACGCTTGCACAACCCGTCACCAATGCGAAAACGGCGGCGGCGATCACTGACAAGACTGATTTGTTGTTGCGTTTCATAAATACCTCCTGGTTGGACTGCTGTTGAACTCCCACATGGGAGACTTAATTTCATCTTGGGGCTTCTGGCTCCGGCGTCCTGCCCGCATGGAAGGAGCTTGCGAGCAGGCAACCCACGGATTACCCACAGGTTTGGATATCCGCTGCCGATCAAGACTGCAGTCACCGACAGCCGCGTTATCGCTGCGGCATACCTCGGTTGTTTTGCCATGCATTTTTGTCGTCGAAGACAATTCAATAATTGGGCATCGCTGCGGCGCCGGGATTTCCGCCTACGGCTACGCGGTCGAATGGGTGCGCGACACTCGCGCGGCGGAGCTCGATCGGTTCCTCCGTACTCACTGGTATTCGATCTGGATTTGCCGGCGCGCAACAGCATTGCGCTACTAAAGGTTTGCGCGAAAGCGGCTATCGGCGGGTAGCTCGACGCGCCGGTGTCGATCATCATCCGACGTTTCACCGTCGCTGACCGCATCGCTGGCGTCGATGTCGGTGCCAACGAATATGTGGTCAAGGCCGTTCGATCTCGATGAGTTGCTCGCGTGAGCGCACGGCAAAGACGGGTGAACTCGGGTGGTGAGACGCAAGCAGCAACACCCGTGAACACGTACACGACACCGTTCACGGATGGCCGGTTGTGGGCCAAAAGTCGACCTAGATCGAATCGGGATACTCGACGGTCTCGACACTCCCGCCGGCCGCCAGCACCATGTCGGCGCGATCCAGCGCGGCGTGCTGCGCGGGCTTGTTGGCGCGCCACCAGGCGAGCATTTTTTCAAAGTCGCCTTCGAACTTGAAGCGCTTCAGTTAGTCGGTGACCGAGGCGCACTTGACGCCGTCGACGTTGTCAGGCCCGTGAATCGTGGCTACGTAATCGCAGACCCAGAGGGTCTGTTCGAGCTTGACGAGATCGCTCGCCGTACCGCGCGATTCCGATGATGCAATCGGGAAATTGGCTTCGAAAGTGGCATCCTTGTTGTCGGACGCATGAACGGACCCGTGACCCAGAACAGATACTGCAACCAGCGTCCCGAACAGCAGCGCGGAGGGGTAAGTGAGGGCCTGCACGCGACTTGAAGTAAGTGAGTTCATCTGGTTCTCCAGTTGAGTCCGGCGTGATTGCCGGCGTGGAATGGAGCTTCGGGCGAGGGTACCCACGGATCGCCCACAGGTTCCAGAATCGGCCCTCCGCCGTCCAAGAAGCCGTCGACCGGCGGGCCGCGTTATCGTTGCGGCCCGCGCCATGGCGCTCACCCGGCTCTTTCTGCGATGCGCATTCTTGTCGTCGAAGACGACGCAATGATCGGAGAGGCTGTCGTCGCCGGGCTTGCCGCCGATGGCTATGCGGTCGACTGGGTGCGCGACGGGCGCGCGGCCGGGCTGTCGATTGCGACGCACTCGTACTCGCTGGTGCTGCTCGATCTCGGCTTGCCGGCGCGCGACGGCATCTTGGTGCTCAAGGACATTCGTGCGCGGAAGCTCGACGTTCCCGTGTTGATCATCACGGCGCGCGATACGGTGGCAGACCGCATCGCCGGCCTCGACGCCGGCGCTGACGACTATCTGGTCAAGCCGTTCGACCTAGATGAGTTATCGGCGCGGGTGCGGGCGCTGCTCAGGCGCGCTGCAGGCCGAGCCGAGCCGTTGCTAGAGCGCGGAGCGCTGACGCTGAACCCGGCCACGCACGAAGTGCGGCTGCAAGGGCGTGCGATCGACGTCTCCGCGCGCGAATTCGCGTTGCTGCTGGCGCTGGCGGAGCGCGCGGGCAGTGTCGTTTCGCGGGCGCAACTGGAAGAGAAGCTCTACGGCTGGAACGAGGCAGTCGGCAGCAACGCGATCGAAGTCCATATTCATAACCTGCGTCGCAAGCTCGGCGAATCGACGATTCGCAATGTGCGCGGTCTGGGCTATACGCTCGATTGATGCGCGCATTCTCGATTCGCCGTCGCCTGCTGGCTGCGCTGCTGGGCGCACTGCTGGGCGCCGGGCTGATCGCCGCGGCAGCCACCTACGTCTCCGCACGCGGCGAGGTCGATTCCCTGCTGGATGAAGAACTGCGCCAGATTGCGTTATCGCTGCGCGACCACGCACAGCTCGATCTCGATCGGCTGCAGCGCGCCAGCGATGATCCGGCGCTGCGCGTGTTGGTGCAGATCTGGGATCCGGCGTTCGAGCGGCCGTACAGTTCGCACGCCATCGCTCCGCTGCCGCGGCTGAAAGAGGAAGGGTTTACCACGCTGGAGCACGAAGGCCGCCCGTGGCGCATTTATGCCACGCCGTCGGCGCAGCAGATGATCCAGGTGGCGCAGCCGACCGCATTGCGCGCCGAGCTGGCAGCGCGTACTGCTGCCCGATTGTTGTTGCCGGTGGTTCTCGTGCTGCCGTTTCTCGCCCTGCTTGGCTGGTGGATTGTGGGCCGCGGGCTGGCGCCGCTATCGGCTATCGCGCAAACACTCGCGCGGCGCGATCCGACCTCGCTGCAGCCGGTGACCGTCGAGCAGCTGCCGATCGAAGTGCAGCCGCTGGTCGACTCGCTGAACAGCTTGCTCGAGCGGCTCGATGCATCGTTCGACACGCAGCGCCGTTTTGCCGCCGACGCGGCGCATGAACTGCGCACACCGCTGACGGCATTGACCCTGCAGATTCAACTGGCCGCGCGCGCACAATCGGCAGACGAACGCGCCACTGCGCTGGACCGAATGGAACAAGGCGTCAAACGCGCAACGCGCCTGGTGCAGCAACTGTTGACGATGGCACGGCTTGATCCGGAAGCGGCACGCACACCGGCCGCGCCGATCGATCTGGCGCTATTGGTAGGCAGCGCGGTCGAAGAGATGCAGCCGCTGGCTGCGCAGAAATCGATCGCGCTTTCCGTCGACGCGGAACCACCCGCGTGGGTGCTGGGACAGGAAGACGCGCTGCGCATCTTGCTGACCAACTTGATCGACAACGCGATTCGCTACACCGCAACCGGCGGCCGAGTCGGCGTCGGTGTCCAGGCCATGGATTCGAACGTGCAATTGACGGTGCAAGACAGCGGCTCGGGCATTGCCCCGGACGAACGGGAGCGCGTGTTCGATCGCTTTTATCGCGGCCGTGATGCGGCGCCCGGCGGCAGCGGGCTCGGCCTGGCGATCGCGCGGCAGATCGCCGAGATGCATGGCGGCAGCATCACCCTGGGCGAGGGCGACCACGATGCGGGGCTCGAAGTGACCCTGGTTTTCCCTGCCGCCACGTCGCCTTAAGTTCACCTTAAGTTTGCAGCCCTACCTTTCGCTTCGACGGTGTCTGGTTTAACCAGCGCCATCAGAGACTCACTCGCATACAAGCGCACCAGCGCCGCACCTCGCGGCGCTTTTTTTTGGCCCCCGGCCTTAGTTGAGCGGTGATGAGCCCGGCATCAGGCGGTAGCGGCTCATCTGCCCAGAACAGTTGCAGCACGGCAGCGGCCAGGGCGGGCAAAGGTTCATGCAGGTGCACTGCGCGCCTTCGCCCGTCTGGAACGTGTAGTCGCCATCGCGCGGACGCAAAATCGGGAACGCACTTCCCATCGTTTCTTCGATAGTGCGCCGCCGGATCGCGTCTGCTTCGATGACAACGCCGTCAAGGTGCTGGACCACCGGAAGCTGGCGGCGCACCTGCTGCTGTGCGGTGCCGTCTGTCACAGGCCGATCACACTTGACGATCACCACCGAGCCGCAATCGATCGGCGCGACAAGCTTGCGATCATCGAGTGCGGGTTGCTGGGCGACCACGGCAGGCGTCGCGACCAGACACAGCAGCCACATGCTCAGATGCCCGCGTACCACTGGTAGCCGTTGTCTTCCCAATAGCCGCCCTTGCCGCCGGCGATGTGCGCGAAGCTTTCGACCAGTTCGATGCGCATGATGTACTTCGCGTGCTTGTAGCCGAGCTGCCGCTCGACCCGCAGACGGATCGGCGCGCCGTTGGGGATCGGCAGAATCTTGTCGTTGAGGTCGTACGCCAGCATCGTCTGCGGATGAAGCGCATCGTCCATGTCGATGCTCTCGTAGTAGTACTCGGGCGTGAGCCCGCCCGACATCGCATCGGCGCAGTGGAAAACGACATAGCGCGCGTTCGGCTTCGGCTGCACCAGCGCCAGCACGTTCGACAGCGGCACTCCGGTCCATTTGCCGATCGCGCTCCAGCCTTCGACGCAATCATGGCGTGTGATCTGCGTGCGGCGCGGCATCGCGCGCAGCTCGGCGAGCGTCAGGGTGGCCGGGCGCTCTACCAGACCATTGACTTCGAGCTGCCAGTCGGCAAAGCCGCTTTTGAGGAGCGCCTGATACGCCTCGCCCTCGGGCATCGATGTGCCATTGCTGCGAAAAAATGGCGATAAATCGGCCTCGGTGAATTCCTGCGCCATCGACGGCCGGGAGCCGAGCAACTTGTGCACGCCACGGCTCAGCGTTTCGTGGGTACGCAAGACTTTCGGAAACCATTCGGTCGACGACAAGCGATCGCAACCGGTCAGAAGAAGCGCGCCGAGACTGCCTGCTCCGGCCAGAAAAAGGCGCTTTGATTTATCGCTGGGTGTCATGTCATGTTCCCGTTCTTGATTCGATAGCGGCCGGTCACCATCGACCGCATGTGATTCCAGAACCCGCTGATGATGACTTCGAACACATGCACCGCGAGGAACAAGAACAGCAGCCACGCAACGATAAAGTGAATCGTGCGCGCCGATTGCCGGCCGCCGAGCAAGTCGACCCAACCGGGAATGATTGAATTGAGCCAGGGCGACATCGCCCACCCGGCAAGGATCACAAGCGGCAGCATGACGAAGATCACGCTCAGATACGCGAGCTTCTGCAGCACGTTGTAGCGCTTCGCCGCCTCGCCGGCCGGGTGCCTGAATTTCAGATGGTCGCTGATCGACGTGCCGATACGGCGCAACTCGCCGCCGGTCGGCGCCAGATCGCGCGTCAAGTGGCGGCTGAACAGCGAATACAGCACATAGGCAACGCCATTGATCACGAAAATCCATGCAAAGAAGAAGTGCCAGTCGCGCGCCAGCGCGAGCGAGTACGGACCCGGAATCGTCGCCCACGCCGGAAACGCATGCATATTGAGCTGACCATTCGGATAGGTCGAGACGCCCAGCACGCCGGTCGTCGTGAATTCGCGTCCGAATACGGTGGTGATACCGATCGACTCGCCATTGCTGGCCTGGCGCGCACCGATCTGCAGCAGCGGCGGCCGGCCCGAATATGACGAGTCACCCCAGTACAGCGCCGGATGCGCATTGAAGATGTGCAGTCCGCTCATGAACAGCACCGTGAGCGCGATGAAGTTGATCCAATGCATCACGCGCACCGGCAGCGAGTGACGGTAATACAGATAGCTCGGCGGCGCAGAGGACGTTATCGAGGCAGCGGCCATGGGACGGTTTCGGATCGATCGGCCGAGTGTTGTCGGCGTACGAAGCACGAACTTACACCGGCAGTAGTCCCTGCGCGGCTCTTGGATTCCTGCGCCAAGCAATCGATCAAGCAAAGGTTTACCGAGGTACGCCGCGCACTTCGACAACGGCCTGCGCCAGTAGGGCACCCTCGGCAGTTTCCAGCCGGATTTGATGGCGACCCGGTGCGGGCAACGGCATCATCACCTGGCGCATCCCGCACGGCGCCAGCGATCGGGTGCCGAGCTTCAGGCACACGCGTGTTGTGTGCGGAGCTTCGGCGCGCACCAACATTGATTGACGTGACGCCGGAATGTCCGGGTCGGGCGCGATGACGGTGCCATCGGCCGGCGCAAGCAGGCGTGGCGTTGACTCGGCGGTCGGCATGTTGATCGTCGTGATTTGCGTGTTCGACTCGGTTCCAGTCACGAACCATTCGTCGCGCGCCGGTTCGACCGGGGGTTCGAATACGACCTGGCGCGTGACCACGCCGGCCGGCACCTCGGGCGCGCGACTCGGTTGATCGGCGTGCAGATGTTCGACGATCTCGCGCCAGATCGGCGCGGCGCCGGTCACGCCGGATACATCCCACATCGGCGCACCGGAAAAATTACCGACCCACACGCCGACGGTGTAGCGGTCGGTGTAGCCCACCGCCCAGTTATCGCGCAGGCCCTTGCTGGTGCCGGTTTTTACCGCTGCCCATGAACGCGTGGACAACGGGCTGGCCAGTCCGAACGTCGAGGCGCGCGCCGTTGCGTCCGCCAGAACATCGGACACGATAAAGCTTGCTGCCGCAGACAGCACGCGTACTTGCTCAGACGCGGTGCGGTCGATTCGCATATGTGACGGCGACCACATGCCGCCATTGGCCAACGCGCGATAAGCGTTCGTCAATCCGAGCAAGCTGGTGTCACTACCGCCAAGCGCAAGTCCGTAGCCGTAATACTCGCCATCGTGTTTGACGCTCGACAGACCGAACGAGCGCAGCGTCTGTCGAAAACGCTCGACACCAACCAGTTGCAGCGTTCGCACCGCCGGCACGTTCAGCGAGGCGGCGAGCGCGGTGCGCAGCGATACCGCTCCCTTGAAATCGGGCTCGTAGTTCTGGGGAATGTAAAGCCCGCTCGGCGTCGCTAATGTCAATGGCGAATCGTCGAGCAGCGACGCAGCGGTCAGCCAACGCTGCTCGAGCGCGACGCCAGACAAGAACGGCTTCAGTGTCGAGCCCGGCTGGCGCAATGCCGCTGCGCCGTCGACTTCGGCCGCGCCCGACAGATCGCCGCTCGAACCGACGTAGGCCAGCACATCGCCGCTGGCGTTGTCGAGCACGATCACCGCGCCGTCTTCGACGTTCTGGTTGGCCAGCGCGGCCAGACGATTGCGCAACGTCTCGGCGGCAAAGCGTTGCAGCGACGCATCGAGCGTCGAGCGCACCGATGTGCCGGCGCGCGTCACCAAGTGCCGCGCCAGATGCGGCGCATCGTCGAGGCCGGCGATCGGCAACGGATGCGACGGCAATGTGGCAGCGGCCAACTCGGCGCGTGCGCACTCCTCTGCTCGATCGATCTTCTTTAATACTGAGCATGCC
>JBGSWY010000445.1:0-2301 GCA_041751715.1 Burkholderiaceae bacterium | reverse complement strand
CGCGGCCAGGATGCCGGTGTTGACCTCGCTCAGGGCGCGCTCATCGTCGCTGGCGTCGCGCTCTTCGACGATGCGCAAAATGTTGCCGTGCCAGTCGCGCACGATGCGCCCGTAACCCGCGGGCCGCGCCAGATTCACGGTCAGCAGCGCGACATCGCCGGCCGCCGCCAGCAATCGCCGCAGGGTTTCCGGTCTGATCAGCGGAACATCGCCGTACAGAACCAAAGTCGGCGCGGCGTCGTCCAACAGCGGCGCCGCTTGCAGCACGGCATGGCCGGTTCCGAGCTGCGGACTTTGTTCGACAAAGCGCAGTTCCGCACCTTGCGCGAAATCAGAGGGGAATGCTTCTTGCACTTTCTTGCCGCCGTGACCGACGACAACCACTATATTTGCCGGCACGTCCGCCAGGGCGGCGCGGACAGCCTCAAGAACGTGCGCGAGCATCGGACGGCCCGCCACTGCATGCAATACTTTGGGCAGCGAACCTGGCAGAGATGGGCCCATGCGCTTGCCTTGTCCGGCAGCAAGGATCACGACGTTCATGGGTCGTGCCTGATTGGTGCGGCGTAGAGGGTCGAGAACACGCGGAGGTCCGGTTGCACAACGATTCTAGTTCACCGATGCACAACTCCCTGACTCGCTTCATGCGACAGTTGGCACTGGTTGCGCTGGCGATCTCGCTCGCGGGTTGCGCGGCAATGAAGCTCGGCTACAACAACGCCGACACGCTGGCGTTGTTTCAGCTGGACAGTTACTTCGATCTGACCCCCGACCAGGAACTGACCGTCAAGGAGCGCATGGACGCGCTGCTGGCCTGGCATCGTTCGACACAGCTGCGTGATTACGCCGCGTTTATCGACGCCACGCGCGCGAAATTCAGCAGTCAGGTGACCGCTGACGATGTGATGGAGTTCAACCGGCAGCTTAGTGCACGGCTGATGACCGCAGGCGACAAGGCGGCGCCCGATATCGCGCACCTTGCGCTCACGCTGGCGCCGGAGCAGATCGATCGCGCGGCAAAGAAGATGGCCGGCGATGCAGCAAAGGACCGGCGCGAACTGGCGCGCAACGCCGACAAGGATGTCGGCGCCGAACGCGTAAAGAAGTACAGCGAGCGCGCCGAATCCTGGTTCGGCCGGTTGACCGACGAACAGAGAGAAATCATCCGCAAGTCATTCGCCAGCCGCCCTGACGATCGCACGTGGTGGCTCGAAGAGCGCGAGCGCCGGCAGCGCCAGTTCATCGCGCTGTTACGGAAGATTCAGGCCGAGCGCCCGACGGAAGAAGAAGCCGCGCGCTGGATGCGCAGTTATTTCGCGCAGCTTAGGGTCGCGCCGGATGCGGAGCGCCGCGCGCGCACCGAGTCTTACCGGCGCGGCAGCGCCGAGCTCGTCGCCCAGCTGGTGAATGTCGCGACGCCCGAACAACGCGCGGTGCTCGACAAGAAACTGAACGACTACGCGCAGGACTTCAAGTCGCTGGCCGGAGCGAACAGCTCGGGGTAGCAGTCTGAAAAAAGTAGCGAGCAGGCCCGAGGTTGCGCCCAAGAGCGCAGGCGTACGGACGTCCATTGAGCACCGCAGGCGAAAGAACGGGACGCACAGTAGTTATGCATCGGACTGCTAGGCGGTGCGCTGTTCCTGAGGACCATGCGCCGAAAGCAGCGAGCCGCCGAACATCCCCAGCGCAGCCATCAGGAACCCGGCGAGCACGGAAGGAAACGCCTCCCCGAGCGGCGTGAATTCGAGCAGGGTCCAGGTACCCATCCCGAGCAGGATCGACCAGATGGCGCCCTGCGTGGTTGAGCGCTTCCAGTAAATGCCGCACACCAGCGGCCAGAACGCGCCGACCACCGGAAACTGGTACGCCTTGGATACGAGCTCGTAAATGGGGGTGCCTTCCATGATGACCGAATAGGTCAGAACGCACGCCGTGAATGCAACTACTGCCAGGCGCATGTTGCGCAGCTTCTGCCGGTCGTCCATCTTCACGAAATTCTTCAGTACGTTTTCGACGAACGTGGTCGATGGCGCAAGCAAAGTTGCCGATGCGGTCGACATGATCGCCGCCAGCAGCGCCCCGAAGAAAGCAACCTGCAGCCACACAGGCATGCGCTCCAGCACCAGGGTCGGCAGAATCTTCTGCGAGTCTTCCTCAAGGAGCGCGTTGGCAACCTCCGGCATCACCAGAAACGCCGACAGCCCGATGAAAATCGGCACCATTGCAAACACGAGATAAGCGAGGCCACCGATAATCGGCCCCTTCACGGCCGTATCGGCGTCCTTCGCCGACATCACACGC
>JBGSWY010000444.1:0-1758 GCA_041751715.1 Burkholderiaceae bacterium | reverse complement strand
CAGGACTTCGTCGTTGTGCTGACCGAGGGCGGGCGGGTCGCGGTGGACCGGAAAGCCCTGGCCCGAAAAGCGCAGCGGCGAGCCGAATGTGCGCGTCTGCGTGCCGGACGGTAGCGTGATCTGCTGCACCCACTGCATGTGTTGCACCTGCTCGTCCGCCAGAGCGCTCGAGTAGGTGTTGATCGGTGCACAAGGGACACCAGCGGCGCGCAGCCGGTCGAGCATCTGCTGCACCGTGCAGGCCGCGAATTCTTCCTCGAGGGTCACTTTCAGCACCGCCTGGTGCCTCGCGCGCAGCGCAGTCGACGCAAAGCGCGCGTCGATGGCAAGGTCGCTTCGATCCAGCGCGTCGCACGTGGCGCGCCACAGGCTGTCGTTGCCCGCGGCCATTGCGAAGTAGCCGTCCTTCGCTTTGAATGCCTGATAAGGCGCGTTGCGCGGATGCGCGCTGCCCAGCTTTTCAGGATCGCGCCCGGTGCCGAAGTACTCGCTGGTCTGCAGCGCGGCAATGCCGAGCGAGGTTCCGAGCATCGAAACGTCTATGTGCTCGCCCACGCCACCCTTCCCGCTCCGTACGCGCATCAGGACCGCAGCAATCGCGTAGGCCGCATACAGTCCTGCGCAGAAATCGGACACGGGAACGCCGCACTTGACCGGGGCGCCGCCCGGCTCGCCGGTGACGCTCATGATGCCGCTCATCGCCTGCATCGTCAGATCGAATCCGCCCTCGCCCGAGCGTGGACCTTCCTGGCCGAACGCCGAGATCGAGCAGTACACGAGCGCGGGCTTGTCGCGCCGCAAGACTTCGTAGCCGAGCCCGAGCCGGCTCATGACGCCCGGGCGGTTGTTCTCGATCAGCACGTCTGCGTCCAGCACCAGAGCCCTTGCTCGCTGCCGATCCGCAGGCTGCTTCAGGTCCAGCGTGACCGAGCGCTTGTTGCGATTCAGCGATGCGAAATTCTCGCTGTACCCGTCGGTGATCGGCGGCCATGCGCGCATCGTGTCACCGCCATCGGGGTGCTCCACCTTGATCACATCGGCGCCCATGTCGGCCAGCAGCATGCCGCAGAACGGACCCGCGGCCACGTTGCAGAATTCGATGACGCGTACGCCGTCGAGCGGAAGCATGGCCGTTCCTTTCTAGGCGCTGCGTTCCAGAAAACTCCGAGGCATGGTTCCGGCATAACCCGAAACAAACGGACTCATCGTCCCGGTCGCCTCGTCGAACACATGCCGCTGCAACGCGCCGATATTCGCGCCGTACACGTGGATACTGATCGACGTGCCGTCTTCGAGCGCGTTCTGCACGATATGGACATCGCCGATCTCGGGCGACACCTTGTCGACTTCGCCGGGCACGACCCGGTGGTGTGACTTCATGATCATGGGCACGCCAGGCGTCGGCTGGTCGTACTCGTAGCAGATCTCTGCGCCCCGCAGCACACCGATCAAGCCCCATACCGTGTGGTCATGGATCGGTGTCCGCTGGCCCGGTCCCCAGACGAAACTCAACACCGAGAAGCGTTCCCTGGGGTCGCCGTAAAGAAGGTACTGGCAATAGGATTCGGCGGACTCGCGAGCGAACTCGTCAGGTAGCCAGTCATCCTGGCTCACCAGCGCTGCGAGCAGCGGCGCACCGTCGTCGAGGATTCGCCGTTCATTCGCGCCCGCTGTACTCACCAGCGCGTCGAAGCTGTCGATGAAAGTCCGAAGCCGGGCAAGGTTTTTCATTCGTCCTCCGTGCAGCATCCTATCTAA
>JBGSWY010000443.1:0-5525 GCA_041751715.1 Burkholderiaceae bacterium | reverse complement strand
GTACTGCACACGTGAGCCCAGAGAAACGATGATGACACCGCTGAAAGCATTGTTCGCGGCGGCCGGGCTAGCCCTGGGCCTGGTGGCCGTGAGTGAACCGGCATACGCGCACGGCAAGTACCGTCACGGCTACCGATACGGTCCTTCGGTTAACTTCTCGTTCGGTTACTGGGGCGGCCCGCGCTACTGGGGCGGTCCCTACTACGGGAGCCACGGTTACTGGGGTCCGGGCTGGGGATACGGGGCCCCACCGGCCGTCATTTATGGGCCGCCCGCGGTAGTCGTTGTTCCGCAAGAGCCCCGGGTTTGGGTCGAAAGCGACCAGGCCGCCGCTACGCCACCGCCGCCTGCGGCATCGAACTCGAATGCGAACGCGCCTCAGTGGTGGTACTGGTGCGCAAGCACCCAGAATTACTACCCATATGCCAGCAGCTGCGCCGAAGGCTGGCAGCGCGTGGCCCCGCAGCCGGTGCAAGGGACGCAATGAATTCCGCCGGCAAATTTGCCATGATCGCTGCGCTGGCTGCGCTCACTGGCTGCGCCGCGGTGCCCACCGGGCCGACGTACACCGCGATGCCGGGCAGCCGCAAGAGCCTCGACCAGTTTCAGTTCGACGATGCGTCGTGCCGCCAGTACGCCGTGCAAGCTGCTGGTGGCTGGCCCGGTGACGCCGCTGCGGATGCCGCGGTGGGCAGTGCAGTGGTGGGCACGATCCTCGGCGCCGCGATCGGCGGCTTGCTCGGGGGTGGTGACGGTGCCCGGGTGGGCGCCGGCTTCGGATTGTTCGGCGGCAGCGCGGTTGGCGCGGGCAATGCACAAGCCGCTTCCTACAGCACCCAACAGCGCCTCGATAACACGTACACGCAGTGCATGTACTCGCAGGGTCACAAGGTGCCCGTGCCCGCGAGCTACGCGCGTTCGCTGCGTCATGCGAACGCCGCGCCGCCGGCCCCGTATGTCAGAACACCGCCGCCGAGTGTGGCCATTCCTCCACCGAACGCGGCGATTCCTCCGCCGAATGCACCCCCACCCGACGCCGCAATTCCACCCCCGAACGCACCGCCACCGTATCGGCAGCGCTGAACTTCACGAAATCGCCTGCTCTTCTGGCGCTGCCTTTGCACCCCATTTGCGGTCAAGCATCTGCATCAGCCGCCGCGCGTTCTTCGGCGCATGCAGCTTGTCGGTGTTGTCGAAGTAGCAAAAGGCATCGCGCACGGTTCGTTTGATTTTTGCGTCCGGCGCTGCAAGTTGGGCTTGACCGGTTGGCCAACGTCGCGGTGCAGGTACGATCGCGCCTGATCCCGAACGCCTTCCATTTGTACTCATGAGCCAGAAGCACGCCAATTTGCTGCGCGAAATATTTCAGGACCCGGTCAACACGAAGCTGTCGTTCCGCGAGGTAGAGTCGCTGCTGAAGCACCTCGGTGCGCAGATGGAGTCTGTCGCCGGCGCACGCATGCGAGTCAAGCTGAACGATGCCGAGGGCGTTCTGCATCGGCCACACCATGGCGGCAACACGATGGATCGGCACTCGGTGCAGTCCTTGCGGGTTCTTCTGACGCGCGGCGGAGCGACGCCAGCGCAATACGACGCCCGCCGCGAAGATTGATGTCGCGGCGAACGCTGAATCTGGACGATCGTCTGTATCAGTACGTGCTGGACGCGTCGCTGCGGGAGCACCCGGCGCTGGCCGACCTGCGTGCGGCAACCGGCGATCATCCGCAGGCCGGCATGCAGATCTCGCCCGAGCAGGGGCAGTTGCTGGCGTTGCTGGTCAGGCTGATCGGCGCGCGCCGCACGATCGAGGTCGGTGTATTCACCGGCTACAGCGCACTGGCGGTTGCGTTGGCGCTGCCCGACGATGGACACGTACTGGCATGCGATATCAGCGATGAGTACACGCGAATCGGCCGGCCTTACTGGCAGCGCGCCGGCGTGGCGGGCAAGATCAACCTCGTGCTCGAGCCCGCGCTGACGACGCTGGATGCGCGGCTGGCCGCCGGCGAAGCCGGCCGCTACGACTTCGCCTTCATCGATGCCGATAAATCGAATTACGACAGCTACTACGAACGCAGCCTGCAACTGCTGCGCACCGGCGGGCTGATCGCGCTCGACAACACGCTGTGGAGCGGCAAGGTCGCCGAGCGTGTCGATGCAACGAAAGACCCGGACACCGCAGCGTTGCAGGCGCTGAACATAAAGCTGCGCGACGATTCAAGAGTCGACATTTCCCTGCTGCCGATCGGTGATGGCTTGACGCTGGCGCGCAAACGTCAATAGCGTTAGCCGGCTTCCCGCTGATGGCGGATCGCCAACACGAGCACCGTATCGGACTCCACCGCGTACCGGTACAGCGCGACGTAGCCCGAACGCCCGCGCGAAATCAGCATCTCTCGCAAGCCGTGTTCAACGCGTCGGCCGATCAGCGGATGACGCTTGAGCACCTCCAAACCGTCGATCAGCAAAGGTTGAGTTTCGGCTGCGAGACGCTCGGACTGATCGGGCAAGAACTCGGCAAGGCGTTCCAGATCATTCAGCGCCCGCGGCGCGAATACCAACCGCGCCACGTCACAGCTTGCGCTTACGTGGGCGGCTTGCTTTGCGTCCTTCTAGTTTAGCCTTTAGGTAGGCAAGCACTTCGTCACCGTCATGCACCAAGCCGTACTGGGCGACTTCCTGCTCGGCGGCGAGCGCAGCGCCTAGGAAGTCGTGCCGGCGTTCCGCCAGCTGGGTCTGCTGCTCGATTGCTTCGACCATGAATGCGTGCGGCGACTGACCGGCACTGGCAGATACGGCGACCACGCGCGCCTTTAGGTCATCTGGCAGTTTCAATGTCGTGGTTTCGGACATAAGCAGCCTTGAGGTGTCACCAAGGTAGCACCACCGTTCTGGTCGGTCAATCGAGCCGGCGTTCCTCCGGCGGTTTGATCTCCCGAAATGCGCGCCAGAGCAGCAGGTCGTAGGTGATTTTTATCACCGCGCCGGCGGCTAGCGGCAGCCATAGCGCGCCGGCTTGCATCGCGGCACCGGCCAGCAATGGAGACACCATGCGCCCGGCAGCGCGCGCCAGTTGCGAGATACCGGCGGCCCATGCACGTTCGTGCGGGGGCACGATCGCCATCAGATACGACTGTCGCGTCGGCACATCCATTTCCGACAAGCCTTCGCGCAGGATGAACAGCGCCGCCGCGATGGCGAAGGTCGGCGCGACCGGTATCGTCAGCAGCAGCAGGCTCGAGGGAATGTGCGTGAACACCATCGTGTTGACCAGCCCGATGCGGCGTGCGAGCCAGGCAGCGACGAAATGCGATATCACCGTCATCGTGCGCGCCGCAACGAACAGCAGCGCCAGTTCCGCTTCGTTCACGCCAAAGCGCGCATAGAGAAAATAGGCGATCAGTGCCGAGCCGATGAAACCACCGCCCACTGCGTCGAGTGCAGATAACCAGGAGAACCGCCGGACCTCGCGTCTGACGCTCTGCGGCGGATCGTGCGCGAGATCCGCGGGCGGCGCCGGAGCGCTCTCGGCCTGTGTGGACAGACGCGCATAAAGCAGCGCCACCAGAAAAATCAACGTTGCATAGACAAGAACCGTGGCGTCGTACGCGCGCACCTCAGGCACTTGCCACTGGTCTCGCAACAGCGCCGGCAGTGCGGCCAGCAGAGCCCCGGCTGCACCGCCGACATCGGCCAGTGCGTTGTAACGCGCGAACACCTGCGTGCGCTCGGCGTCGGTCGCAGTCGCCGGCAGGATCGCCTGTTCCAGCGCTTGCGCCGCGCCGCGATCCGATCCCTGGGTGTTCAGCATGCCGAAGAATGCGGCCAGCACCATCGCCCATAACGTGTCGGTAGCGACCAGCAAGGCACCGCCGATCGCCGCGAGGAGCGCCAACAGCACCAGACTGCGACGACGTCCGACCCTGTCGGCGAAGTAGGTCCCGAAGACGGTACCGACCAGCACGCCCGCCAGCCCGGCACTCAGCACAAGGCCGATCGCCGTTTCGTCGAATCCGCGCTTGGCAAGGTAAACAGCCGCCAGCACACTGATCGCGCCGGCCGCCAGGCCGCGCAACAATGCAGCCGCATAGATCACCAGGCGATCGTTGTTGGTTGTCATGTGCCGGCGCCATACACTGTAACGGCACGATGCTGAACCTCCCGCGCGTTATCGCCCGTCTCGATATGGACGCGTTCTACGCGTCGGTCGAGCTGCTGCGCTATCCGGAGCTGCGCGGGCTGCCGGTGGTGATCGGGGGCGGCTCGCGGCAACAGCCGGCGTGGGCCGAAGATGCCGTGACCGGCGAACGGCAGCGCCGCTTTGCGCGGCTGCGCGACTACGTTGGCCGCGGAGTGATTACGACCGCCACATACGAGGCGCGTGCGTTCGGCGTCCATTCTGCAATGGGCCTGATGAAAGCAGCACAAAAAGCGCCCGACGCCATCCTGCTGCCGACCGAGTTCGACGAATACCGCAAGTACTCGCGGCTGTTCAAGGCCTCTGTGCAGGCGCTCGCACCGCAAGTGGAAGACCGAGGAATCGACGAGATCTACATCGACTTGACCGAACTGGTGGCGGGGCGCCTGCCGCCGGAAGAGGAAGCGAGCGAGGCCGACATCTGGTGGTCGGCGCGCGAAATGGCGGCTGAGCTGAAACAGGCGGTGCGCGATGCCACCGGATTGTCATGCTCGATCGGTCTGGCGCCGAACAAGCTGATCGCCAAGATCGCGTCCGAGCTCGACAAGCCGGACGGTCTCGCCATCATCACCGAGCGGGAGATTGAGACGCGCCTATGGCCGCTGCCGGTGCGCCGCCTGCACGGCGTGGGACCCAAAGCCGCGGCGAAACTGGCGCGGCTCGGTATCGCCACCGTCGGCGAGCTCGCGCAGGCCGAACCGGCCTGGCTGACGCAAAACTTCGGCAGGACAACCGGCGCGTGGATGCACGAAGCCGCACACGGTCGCGACGATCGGCCGGTCGTGACATTTTCCGAACCGAAGTCGATCAGCCGCGAGACCACGTTCGATCGCGACCTGCACCCGGTGCGTGACCGCGCACAGTTATCGCAAATCTTTACCGAGTTGTGCGTGGGGCTAAGCGATGATCTGCGGCGCAAGCGCTACGCCGGCAGGACGATCGGCATCAAGCTGCGCTTCGAGGACTTCAAGACGGTCACGCGCGATAACACGCTGGCGGCACCGGTCGATGATGCCGACCGCATTCGGCGCGCCGGCGGCGAGTGTTTAAAGCGTATCGATCTGACGCGGCGGATTCGCCTGCTCGGCGTGCGCGCAGGCGCGCTGATTTCAACCGATGTGCCGAGCTAAATTGAAACCGCAGGTTTGGCGCCGCGATGAAACCACAGCACCGACAGCATCACCGCGAGTAACGCCAGCAACGCTGCCACTCCACTGAACAGTGCGCTGATTTCGGTTTCCTTGCGCTCCATCGCGAACTTGGCGCTCAGGCTTTCGTAGACTTTGCGCAGGTCTGCGGCCGTGCCGGCATGGAAATACTCGCCGCC
>JBGSWY010000442.1:0-4677 GCA_041751715.1 Burkholderiaceae bacterium | reverse complement strand
TAAAGGATCGAGCCGGGTCGCTGCAGATCGATCGCATCCTTTTCGTTGCCGGCGCGCCAGTGGTGCGTGTAATGGACCTCTTCTCCCATCTTGCCGGTGGGCGCAAACGGTGCGTAGCCTTCTGCTTCGGCATCGGCCACGTCGCGATACGTCTGCAGCACGCTGCGCGCGGCGGCCAGGATTTCCTCTGCCCGTGCCGCATCGCCGGGTTTCGGCGGCTGCCGCACGCTCATCTGCATGTGCTTGCCCATCATGTGGGTTTGCACCGGGGTCTCGCTCGTTTCTCCGCTGACCCAGCGCAGCACCCGCTGCCAGAGCGGAACGCCGGCGTGCGCGACGCTGGTCACCAGCAGCGTTGCAGCAAGCGCGGCGGCGACCATAGGTCGGCGGCACGTCATCGGCCGCGCTCCGATTCTGCCGCGGACCTTGCGCCCGCGAGGTAGGTCAGCATCGTCATAGCTCCCAAGTCTGCATCAGATGTCGATGTTGATATGAGGTGCCGGCTTTGGGTGTGTCATTTGGTGTCGCGTGTGTCATGGATGACATGCGGACCACGGCTGCGCCGGGGGACGTCGCGGCAAGGCTCTTAGGTAGTCCCTCATGGCGGCGCCGGGAACAAGCGCTTATATTGAACCGTTCTATCCCGACACACCCCATGAAGGAGGAGGACTCATGCATAGGAAAGCCGCTGTGAAATGGATTGCAGGTGCTGCCGTGATGCTGGCGGCAGGGATAAGCCTGCCGGCGCACGCCGGCAAGACGCTGGACACCATGAAGCAGCGCGGTGCACTGGTGTGCGGCGTCAATACCGGCCTCGCCGGCTTCTCCGCCGCCGACAGCCAGGGCAACTGGACCGGTCTCGACGTGGATATCTGCAAGGCGATGGCCGCTGCCGTATTGGGCGACGCCGCCAAAGTGAAGTGGGTACCGCTGACCGCGCAGGCTCGATTCACCGCGCTGCAATCGGGCGAGGTCGACATCCTGTCGCGCAACACCACGTGGACCCTGACCCGCGATGCCTCGCTTGGCCTTGATTTCGTCGGCATCACGTACTACGACGGCCAGGGCTTCATGGTGCCCACCAAGTTGAAGGTCGCAAGCGCCAAGAGCCTGAAGAACGCCAATGTCTGCGTGCAATCGGGCACCACCACCGAAAAGAACCTGAACGACTACAACAAGAGCAACAACCTGCAGATGAAGCCGGTGGTGTTCGAAGGCCTGGAAGCATCGGTGAAGGCATTTTTCTCGGGCCGCTGCCAGGCCTACACGACGGACGCTTCGGGCCTTGCCTCGATTCGCAACAAGGAGGCGAGCAACCCGGATGAGTACGTGATCCTGCCCGAGCTGATTTCCAAGGAGCCGCTCGGACCGGCGGTGCGGCGTGGAGACGACGAATGGTTCGCCATTGCCAAGTGGGTGATCTATGCGTTGCTGGAGGCCGAGGAAGCCGGAGTTACCCAGGCGAATGTGGACAAGATGAAGGCGAGCACAGATCCGGCCGTGCAGCGCCTGCTCGGTACCGGCGAGGACATGGGCAAGCTGCTTGGCCTCGACAAGGAGTGGGCGTACCGGGCGATCAAGGCGGTCGGCAACTACGGCGAGATCTTCGAGCGCAACGTCGGCCCGAAATCGGCGCTCAAGCTGCCGCGCGGCCTGAACAACCAGTGGAACAAGGGCGGCTTGATGTACGCGCCGCCAATCCGCTAAGCAATAAACAATAAAGCTTGGCGAACGTCTGATTGACTCCGGCAATGTCATTCCCGCGCATGCGGGAATCCAGGGCTTTCAAGACACTGGGTCCCCGCTTTCGCGGGGACGACGCTTCTTTCCGAAGTGAAAACGGCGCTCTCCGTGCCTGACAGCCCCTCGCTGAAGCCGTCTCTAGCGCGGCGCGGCTGGTCGTGGCGCAGTCGCGCGTTCCGCGGTGTTGTCTACCAGGTGCTCGCGGTTGGCGTGATCGCGCTCGTGGTGTGGTATCTGACCTCGAACACGCTCACCAATCTGCGCGTCCGGGGCATTCAAAGCGGCTTCGATTTCCTGAGCCAGCCGGCGGGTTTCGGCATCGGCGAGACCGTGATCGCGTTCGATTCGAGCAACCCGTACTGGAGGGCGTTCCTGGTCGGACTGACGAACACGCTGCGGGTCGCGATCATCGGCATTCTGATCGCCACGCTGCTCGGCACTGCGATCGGTATCGGCCGTTTGTCCCGGAATTTTCTGCTGCGCGGCGTGTGCACGGCGTATGTGGAGCTGTTCCGCAACATTCCGGTGTTGCTGCAGTTGCTGATGTGGTACCTGTTGCTGAATGAACTGCTGCCGCCACTGAGCGAGGCGATCAATCCCGCTCCGGGGCTTTATCTGTCGAAGGGCGGGTTCGCGTTTCCGGTGCCGGTCTGGGCGCCGGGGTACGCATTAATGCTGGTGGGTGCCCTTGCCGGCGTCGCGCTGGCATGGTTGTACCGCCGCTGGGCACGCGCGCAATTCGTGTTGACCGGACACGCACGCGCGACCTTCTGGCCGACGCTGGCGATCGTTGTTGTAGCTATCGCGGCGGGGTGGTTCGCCGCCGGCGCGCCGACGGCACTCGACATGCCGGAAGCGAACCGATTCAACATTACGGGGGGCGGCGCGGTGACCCCCGAGTTCCTGGCGTTGACCCTGGGGCTTGCGGTCTACACCGCAGCGTTTATCGCCGAAATCGTGCGTTCCGGTATTCAGTCGGTACCCTGGGGCCAGATCGAAGCGGCCAGCTCGCTTGGCCTCACCCGCAACCGCCAACTGAAGCTCGTGCTGTTGCCGCAGGCGCTGCGCGTGATCATTCCGCCGCTGACCAATCAGTATCTGAACCTGACCAAGAACTCTTCGCTCGCGGTCGCGGTCGGCTACCCCGACCTGGTATCGATCTCGAACACCACGCTCAACCAGACCGGTCGCGCGGTTGAGTGCATCACGATCATCATGGCGGTGTACCTGACGCTGTCGCTGTCGACTGCGGCGCTGATGAACTGGTACAACGCGCGCGCGGCGATCAAGGAACGATGAGCGCCATTTTCACAGGCTCAGCCGACACCTTCGCGCCGATTGCCGCCCGCCCGGCGCCGGTGATGACGCACGGCCCTTTGGGTTGGCTGCGGCGCAATCTGTTCGGCAGCGCGGGTAGCTCGCTCGCCACCTTGACCGTTATTGCCGCGCTGATCTACTACGTTCCGCCGCTGGTCGAATGGGCGATCCTCAACGCCGTGGCGCAGCCCGACAACGCCGCATGTCGCGCGCTCGACGGCTCCGGCGCCTGCTGGGGCGTGATCGTCGAGAAGTACCGGCTGATCCTGTTCGGCCGCTATCCGTTCGACGAGCAATGGCGTCCGTTGGCGGCCACGCTTCTGATGCTCGCGATGCTGGTGGCAAGTTGCACGCGACCGCTGTGGAGCCGGTGGCTGGTGCTCGCGTGGGCGGTCGTGTTCGCCGCGTTCTTCATGCTGATGCGCGGCGGCGTATTCGGATTGTCGGAAGTGGAGACCGATCGCTGGGGCGGGCTGCCATTGACGTTGCTGCTTTCGACGATCGGCATTGCTGCGGCGTTTCCGCTCGCGGTCCTTGTCGCCCTCGGGCGCCGCTCGCATCTGCCGGCGCTGCGCACGATCTGCATCGTCTATGTCGAGCTGATCCGCGGCGTGCCGCTGATCTCGGTGCTGTTCATGGCGTCGTTCATGTTTCCGCTGTTCATGCCGCCGGGCGTCACGGTCAACGTGCTGGTGCGGGTGCTGGTCGGCATCACGCTTTTTGCGGCGGCGTATCTGGCCGAGGTGGTGCGCGGCGGCTTGCAGGCAATTCCCGCCGGGCAGCACGAAGCCGCTGCATCGCTGGGCCTGTCCTACTGGCAGACGCAGCGCAAGATCGTGTTGCCGCAGGCACTGCGACTCGTGGTTCCCTCGATCATGAACAGCTTCATCAGCACGTTCAAGGACACGTCGCTGGTCACCATCGTCAGCCTTTACGAGCTCACCGGCTCGGTAACGCTGGCGCTGTCCGGTGACTCGGATTGGCGGGCGTTCTTCGTCGAGGCGTATCTGTTCATCGCTGCCATCTACTGGATTTTCTGCTTTGCGATGTCGCGCTACAGCCAGTGGGTGGAGCAGCAATTGAACGTCGGCCATAAGCGAGCATGATGGCGGAACCCATCATCACCTTCGAGAAGGTCAACAAGTGGTACGACGAGTTTCACGTGCTACGCGATATTGACCTCGCAGTCGGATACGGCGAGCGGATCGTCATCTGCGGTCCCTCAGGTTCGGGCAAATCGACGCTGATCCGCTGCATCAATCGCCTCGAAGAGCATCAGCAGGGGCGCCTCGTGGTCGACGGCGTTGAACTGTCCGACGACGTCAGGGCGATCGAAGCCACGCGCCGCAAGGTCGGCATCGTGTTCCAGCAGTTCAATCTGTTTCCGCACCTGACGGTGCTCGAGAACCTGACTTTGGCACCGATGTGGGTGGCCGGCGTGCCGCAGAAGGAGGCCGAGGAGAGAGCGATGGCGCAGCTGACGCGCGTGCGCATCGCCGAGCAGGCGCAGAAGTACCCGCTGCAGTTATCTGGCGGGCAGCAGCAACGCGTTGCTATCGCGCGCGCGCTTTGCCTGACGCCCAAGATCATGCTGTTCGACGAGCCCACGTCGGCGCT
>JBGSWY010000441.1:0-3692 GCA_041751715.1 Burkholderiaceae bacterium | reverse complement strand
GTAGACCGCACGGTCGCCCAGCAGGAAACTCTCCGGCACGGCCTTGACGATGTCCGACGGGCCGGCCTGCTGAATCCACTTGTTTGCGCGCACGATCGCGTTGGTCAGCGCCTGCACCGTGTTCGGATTCTTCTCGATGAATGAAATGGGCGCATACAACGTCGCTGCCGGCATGGGACCGCCGAACACCTTTTCGGCTTCCGCTAAATCGCGCGTATCAGAAATGATCTTGATGTCATCGCTGCGCACGAGCATCGTGATTACCGGATCGAGGTTCGAGATCGCATCGATCTGGCCGGAACGCATCGCTGCCACCGCACCCTGCGAGGCGCCGACGCCGACATACGACACATCGCTCGGCTTCAAGCCCGCCTTGGCCAGCACGAAGTTGGTCATGATATTGGTCGACGAGCCCGGCGCCGTGACGCCGATCTTCTTGCCCTTCAAATCGGCGATCGTCTTGTAGTTCGGCATCGTCTTGGTGCTGACCGCCAGCACGATCTGCGGCGCGCGGCCCTGCAGCACGAACGCGCGCATCGGTTGGCCCTTGGCCTGCATGTTGATGTTGTGCTCGAATGCTCCCGATACGACATCGGCGCTGCCACCGACCACCGCCTGCAGCGCGCGCGCGCCGCCCGCAAAATCGACGATAGTGACGTCGAGCCCTTCGGCCTCGAACAGCTTCTTCTGTTCGGCAATCGTCAACGGCAGGTAATACAGCAGATTCTTGCCGCCCACCGCGATCGTGACCTTCTTGCGCTCAGGCGCCTGCGCGCCCGCAATTGCCGGGAATGCCAGCGTCGCGGCGCCTGCTGCCAGAACCTCGCGGCGCGTGAATGTCTTGTTCATTTAGTCTCCTCGTTTGGCCATCGTACCGCCGGCTTGCGGCAAATCTCTTACGTCAGCGGGTGAGCCTAGCGCAGCGTGCGCTTGCCGGCTGCCCGGATGTTCCCTAGCCAGACGCGATGCCGGAGACGAAAGTCGCAATACAGGCGATCCAGCCGATGAACCAGAACAACGAGCGGGCCCAGTGCCAATCGGCCACGTAACACCCCACATACGCTATGCGCGCGACCACGAACACGATTGCAAGCAGGTCTAATTGCACCTGTGGTGCGTGCGTCAGATGGGCGATGATCACGGCGGCGGCGAAGAAGGGAAAAGCTTCGAAGCTGTTCGATTGCGCCGCCGCTGCGCGCGCCCGATAGCCCTGCTGCTTCTCGAGCCAGGCGCGGGGATTGCGGTTGTTGTAGCGCTCGCCGCCGGCCTTGGCGATGCCGGTCGCGATCAACGGCAGCAAGGCGGCGATAAGCACGCACCAGTAGGCGACAGTCATGGGCTCGCTCGCTATTCCGCACGCCGATCGAGCATCGCCTGCGCCACCGTATTCACATCGGTGTACTCAAGCTCGGCGCCGGCCGGAACGCCGCGCGCGAGTCGCGTGACCTTTAGTTGCGAATCGCGTTCTCGCAACAGTTGCGCAACGTAGTGCGCGGTCGCGTCGCCTTCAGGCGTAAACGAGGTGGCGATGATGACCTCGCGCACGATGCCGTCGGCAACGCGCGCCAGCAACTGCTCCATCTGGATCTCTCGCGGCCCGATGCCGTCCAGCGGTGAAAGCCGGCCCATCAGCACAAAGTAAAGGCCGCTGAATGCAAGCGACTGCTCGATGACCAGTTGATCTGCCGGCGATTCGATCACGCACAGCAGCTGCGGATCCCGCCTCTCGCTGCTGCAGGTGGCGCAAATTGCGTCCTCGGTCAGCGTGTTGCAACGCTGGCAATGGCCGATAGTGCGCGCCGCGACCAGCAGCGATTCGCCCAGACGCACTGCGGCGTCGCGATCGTGCTGCAGCAGATGGAATGCAATGCGCTGCGCCGACCGCGGACCGATGCCAGGCAGATGCTTCAGCGCGTCCACCAGTTTGTCCAATGTTTGGCCAAGCTTCATGTCTTTTTGCCGTTGCTTTCGGGCTTGGCGCGCGGCCGCCCGAAGCCAAGCCCGCAAACTAATCGAAGCGAGTGCACGTGCGGCCGCGCAGCAGTCGCCTACACGAGCGACGCATCCTTAAAACGGCAGCTTGAATCCCGCGGGCAACGGCATGCCGGCCGTGACCGACGCCATCTTTTCTTGCGACACTTCTTCGGCACGCCGCACAGCGTCGTTGAACGCCGCGGCGACCAGATCTTCCAGCATGTCCTTGTCGTCGCCCAGCAGACTCGGATCGATGGCCACGCCGCGCACATCGTGCTTGCAGGTCATCGTGACCTTCACCATGCCGGCTCCGGACTGGCCCTCCACTTCGGTGGAGGCCAGCTCGTCCTGCACGCGCTTGATGTTCTCCTGCATCTTCTGCGCCTGCTGCATCAACCCCGCAACCTGGCCTTTCATCATGATGTCTTTTCCGTGTCGTTATCGTTGCGCGGACGGATCGACGCTGGATCGACCGATGCGCCGAAGCTCTCGATCAATTCTCGCACGAAGGGATCAGCGTAAATCGACTCTTCGGCCTGGCGCTGCCGCTCGGCGCGCGCTTGCTCGGCAATGCCGGCTGATGTGGGCCCTGTTGTGCTGCCAACCTCGGCCGAAAGCCGGATCGGCCGACCCAGCGCGTCGCTGACCGCCGACTGCAGCTTTTGCAGTGCACCGGCATCAAGCAATGTCTTGAGCGGAACACGCAACTTCAAACGGTCTCCTTCATGCGCCACCAGTTCGCTGCGCTGCGCCAGCTCGCGCACGAGACCGGCTACCTTCAGGCGCACCACTAGCGCAGTCCAATCGCCATTGAAGGGCGGCACGGTCTTGGTCGGCCCGCTCGCCGCCGGCTGCGTTGCACTCTTGACTTGCGCGGGTGCTTCGGCGGCGCGAGTCGCTGCAGGCGGCGCGGCGCGCTGATCTACCGGTGGCCCTTCCCCGGCCGGCGCAAAGGCCAGCATGCGCATCAACGCCATCGTGAAGCCTGCATACTCATCCGGCGCCAGATGCATTTCATTCCGCCCGTGCAGCGCAATCTGATAGAAAAGCTGAACTTCGTCCGCCGCAAACGTTGCCGCCAGGCGCCGCAGATCTTCGGCGTCGATCGCATCGTCGGGCGCACTTCCGACCTGCTGTATCAACGCAATCCGGTGCAGCAGACTCGCCAGATCCCGCATCGCCTGGGCCAGCGAAACACTGCGCTCGTTCATTTCGTCTGCGATGGCAAGCGCTGCCCTGGCGTCGCGCGCAGCGATCGCGTCCAGCACACGCACCAGCGTGCCCTCGTCGATCGTTCCCAGCAT
This sequence comes from Burkholderiaceae bacterium, assembly GCA_041751715.1. Lineage (GTDB taxonomy): Bacteria > Pseudomonadota > Gammaproteobacteria > Burkholderiales > Burkholderiaceae_F > JACCZX01. The sequence continues at coordinate 414 of JBGSWY010000441.1, read as the reverse complement.
GCCGCGCACCGCATCGTTCGTGACGTTGCCGCCCGCGTAAGCAATCGCCTGATCCAGCAGCGACAGTCCGTCGCGCATGCTGCCGCGTGCGGCATGCGCCAGTGCGCGCAGCGCGGGCGGCTCTGCCGCGATTTTTTCTGCCGACAGAATTCCGGTCATATGCTCGGCAATCGCAGCCGGTGTCATCTGCTTCAGGTTGAATTGCAGGCAGCGCGACAGAACGGTCACCGGAACCTTCTGCGGATCGGTTGTCGCCAGAATGAACTTCACGTATTCCGGCGGCTCTTCGAGCGTCTTCAACATTGCATTGAAGGCATGCGATGACAGCTGATGCACCTCGTCGATCATGTACACCTTGAAGCGCGCATTGCTCGGCGCGTACATCGCGCGCTCGAGCAGCTGCACCATCTCGTC
>JBGSWY010000440.1:0-4715 GCA_041751715.1 Burkholderiaceae bacterium | reverse complement strand
CATGGCAATGAACGCGTTGTTTCCTGTTTAGCTGTGCTCTTCAAGTGCCGTCCGCACTGGCAGGCGCATGCCGCGCGCGGGCAATTCGTGCGCAGGCACGAATTGCTACCCGCGCGCGTCTCTCCGACAGGAATCGAACCTGTATCTAGCGCTTAGGAGGCACTCGTTCTATCCATTGAACTACGGAGAGCGGCGGCAGTATAGAGGGCAGGTGACGTAGACTCCGCGCGCTTTGTACGGAGAAGACTGACCCGAATGGAAGGCAGGCAGCGCGCAGCGCGCCGCGGTGGGAACTACGGCGAGGACTCGATTCGGGTGCTCAAAGGACTCGAGCCGGTCAAGCAGCGGCCGGGCATGTACACGCGCACCGAGACTCCGTTGCACATCGTGCAGGAGGTGATCGATAACTCCTCGGACGAAATCCTGGCCGGCGCAGGTCACCGCATCGACGTCACGTTGCACACGGACGGCTCGATCACCGTCGAAGACGACGGGCGCGGCATTCCGGTCGGATTGCATCCGGAAGAAAGGGAGCCGGTCATCGAGATCGTTTTCACGCGGCTGCACACCGGCGGCAAGTTCGACAAGCGCAGCGGCGGGGCCTACACGTTTTCCGGCGGACTGCATGGCGTCGGCGTGTCGGTCACCAATGCGCTGTCTTCGCGACTGGACGTGACCGTCTGGCGCGACGGCAAGGTGCATACGATCGGCTTTGCAGACGGCGATGTGCGCGAAGCGCTGAAGTCGACTACGGCGAAGAAAGCAGCGGATAAACCCGGCGGCACCCGCGTGACCGTGCATCCGAACCCGAAGTACTTCGACAGCACGCAGATTCCGGTCGACGAGCTCGAGCGCCTGTTGCGCAGCAAGGCGGTGCTGCTGCCCGGATCCGAGATCACGTTGACGACCGAAAAATCCGGTGCTGCGAACGGCGGCACGCAGCGCTGGCGCTACGACGGCGGCTTGCGCGAATACCTGCTCGGTTCCCTGGCGGTCGATCCGATAGTGGCTCCGTTCGAGTCAAGCGGTTATGTGGCGGCCGATGATGCGACGTTTGCCGAAGGAGAGGGTGCCAGCTGGGTCATCGTCTGGACCGAAGAGGGTCCGGTGACGCGCGAGTCCTACGTGAACCTGATACCCACGTCGGCCGGCGGGACGCACGAGGCGGGACTGCGCGATGGAATGTTTGGGGCCGCACGCGCCTTCATCGACGCGCACGGGTTGTTGCCGAAGGGCGTCAAGCTGCTGCCCGAGGACGTATTTGCGCGCGCAAGCTTCGTGCTGTCGGTAAAAGTGCTTGATCCCCAGTTCCAGGGCCAGATCAAGGAGCGGCTCAACAGCCGCGACGCGTTGCGACTGGTGTCATCGTTCGTGCGTCCGCAGCTCGAATTCTGGCTCAATCACCATCCGAACGAAGGCAGGCAGCTGGTCGAGCTGGTGATCCGGCAGGCGCAGGCTCGCGCGCGAGCGAGTCAACGCGTGGAAAAGAAGAAGGGCTCTGCGGTGGCGGTCCTGCCGGGCAAGCTGACCGACTGCGAGTCGACCGAGATCGAGCGCAACGAACTGTTCCTGGTCGAGGGCGATTCGGCGGGCGGCTCGGCCAAGATGGGTCGCGACAAGGAATTCCAGGCGATCCTGCCGCTGCGCGGCAAGGTGCTGAACACATGGGAAGTCGAGCGCGATCGTCTGTTCGGCAACGCCGAGGTGCACGACATCGCGGTGGCGATCGGTGTCGACCCGCACGGGCCGAGCGATGCGATCGACTTCGACGGCCTGCGGTACGGCAAGATCTGCGTGCTGGCGGATGCGGATGTCGACGGATCGCATATCCAGGTCCTGCTGCTGACATTGTTCTTTCGGCACTTTCCACAGCTGGTCGATCGCGGCCACATCTATGTCGCCCGCCCGCCGCTGTTCAGAGTTGACGTGCCGGCACAAGGCAAGCGGCCGGCGCGACGCCTGTACTGCCTGGACAATGCCGAGCTCGACGTGACGCTCGAAAAGCTGGTCGATGAAAAAGTCAGGGAGGGCAGCTGGACCATTGCGCGCTTCAAAGGCCTGGGCGAGATGAGCTCCGAGCAGCTATGGGAGACGACCATGAATCCGGACACGCGCCGCCTGCTGCGGGTGGGGCTTGGCGACGTTGCCAATGCCGATACCGCCGCCACGATGACGATGCTGATGGGGCGCGCCGAAAGCCAGGCGCGCCGAGCCTGGCTGGAAGAACACGGCAACGAAGTCGAAGCGGATGTTTAACCGGACGCTTTCGCCACATGATGAGTGGTAACGCGCTTTTCGCGGGCTTGTGCTGCGCTGAGTTATCGGCATACTTCGGCCCGCTCTCATAGCTGAAAGGGTCTGATGCCGGAGTCATCTGCGCATACCTCCGCAAACCTGTTTACGCGCCTTGCGCAGTGTCTTGCGGGTACTGCGCACTCCCTCTGGTTTCGCGTACTGATCAGCACGCTGGCCGCTGCATTCATCTTTTCGTTGATCGCAGCAGTGTTGCGCCCGGCCTCGCCAGTCGCGCTGATTCACACCCTCATCGGCGCCGCGCTCTTAAGTGCGCTGGTGCTCTGGCTGATCGGCAGCCGTCAGGCGCTTGCCAGCATGCAGTCGCAGGCGCGCGCGTGGGAACGGTCGATCGAGTCGATTAACGTTGGCATTGCGCTGTATGACAGCGAGGACCGGCTGCTCAATTGCAACGCTGCGTTCCGCTTGCTATATCCGGAGATTTCCCATCTGTTGGTACCCGGCGCGTACTTTTACGATGTCGTCACCGAGTACTACAAGTTCGCGCCGCCCGAAATCATCGATGGCCGGCCGCTCGAGGAGTTTCTGGAAGAAGCGCGCCGTCGCCGCAGCGGCTCGGAAGTCACCGAAATCGTGCGCCATCATCATGGCCGATGGCTGCTGATGACCGATTGCCGGACTGCGGAAGGCGGCATCATCTGCTTCCGCCGCGACGTGACCGAACAGAAGCTGATCGAGCACGAGCTGTCGAAGCGCCGCAAGCTGATCGACGATCTGACCGAGCTCACCTACGATTGGTTCTGGCGCCAGGATGCGGAGGGCCGCTTCATCGAATTTTCAGAATCCCTAGCAGCTCATCTGAGAACCACCGGCACCGGCCTGATCGGCAAGAAGCGATCGGACATGCCGCACTTCGAAGCGGACTCGCAGCAGCATGCGGAGTACCTTGCCCACATCGATCGGCGCGAGCCGTTCCCGTGGTTCACCTACAAGACGAGGCGCGGTGACGGCTCGGCAATGTGGATCGCGGTGACCGGCAAACCGATCTTTGACGAGCACGGCGAATTTCATGGCTACTACGGTGCCGGGCGCGACGTGACGCAACGAGAAGAAACGCTGGCAGCGTTGCGCAAGAGCGAAGAGCGTTTTCGTGCGCTTACGCTGCTGGCAACCGACTGGTACTGGGAAACGGACTCCGACTTTCGCATTACACAGATGCGCGGGCCGGTCGAGCAACAGCAGAAGGTGCAGCAGCTCGTGTGCGGCCGCACGATGTGGGAGATCGAAGGGCTCGATCCCTCGATGGCGGGCCTGTGGAGCGAAATCCAGGAGCGGCTGACCGCGCGGGAATCGTTTCGCAATTTTCCCGTCAAGTTCGATCGCGATTTTCGCGGGCAGTCGACCTACTATGAAGCTTCCGGGCAGCCGGTGTTCGAGCGCGGGGAGTTCGTCGGCTACCGCGGGCTCGTGTGGGATGTGACCGAGCGCGAATCGCTGATTGCGAAGATCTCGGATAACGAGGCGCGCTTTCGTGCGCTGACCGAGCTTTCGTCGGACTGGTACTGGGAAATGGACCAGGATCTGCGCTTTACGCGGCTGCGGCGCGGTGAGCGCGATTCGATCAAGCTGGACGACGAAGAGATCATCGGCAAGCATCGCTGGGAGTTGCCGGGGGAATTGATACAGCCGTCATCATGGGATGAGCATCGCGCCACGTTGCTGGCGCGCAAGCCGTTTCGCGACGTGATGTTCCGGCGCTGGATGCCGGACGGCTCCTTTGTCTACAACGTCACCAGCGGCGACCCGGTGCATGACTCAGACGGCAATTTCGTCGGCTATCGCGGGATCGGCAAGAACATCACCGAGCAGATCAAGTCGCAGGAGCGCATCGAGCGCCTGGCGACGATGGATGAATTGACGCAGCTCGCCAACCGGCAGACGTTCGACGAGCGCGCCGGGCGCGTCCTGGCCAGTTCGTATGCCGGCAACAAGCGCTGCGCACTGTTGTTCATCGACCTCGACAATTTCCGGCTGCTGAACAACGGCTATGGTCACCGGGTCGGCGATCAGATGCTGTCGATCGTCGCGAGCCGGATGCGCGATGTGATCGTGGAGCCGCATCTGGTCGGCCGGCGCGGCGGCGACGAGCTCGTTGCGTTGTTGGTCGATATCCAGCATGGCGAGCACGCGGTGGAAATGGCCAAGAAGCTGATTGAGTCGATCTCCGAACCTGCGCGAGTGCTCGGTATGGATGTCTCGGTCACGCCGTCGGTGGGCATCAGCTTTTTCCCGCAGGATGGTGTCGATCTCGACTCGCTGCTGAATGCCGCGGACGCTGCGATGTATCAGGCCAAGGAAAGCGGCCGCCAGACCTATGCGTTCTACACGCCGACGGTGGCACGCCGTGCAGACTTGCGTTTGCGGCTGGAGCAGCGCCTGCGCAAGGCGGTCGAGGCGCGCGA
>JBGSWY010000439.1:0-3000 GCA_041751715.1 Burkholderiaceae bacterium | reverse complement strand
GGGGAAGCCGAGCTCGCGGGCCTGGCCACCGAGCGGTCGTTGTACGCGTTCGATTTCGACGGGACGCTTGCACCGATCGTGGCTTTTCCGGATCAGGCGCATATCACGGTTGCGGTGAGCCGCCTGCTGGTCTCACTGGCGCGCGAAGCGCCGGTGGCAGTCATTTCCGGTCGCCGGCTCAGCGATCTGCGGCCGCGTCTGCCGCGCGATCTGTCGCACATCGTCGGCAATCACGGCAATGAAAGTGACGCTGAGCTGGCCGATGGCGAGGACCAGCGCCGCCTGATCGCGACCTGGCGGGCCGGGCTGGAAACCTTGTTGAGCGGTCCGGCGGCGCAAGGCATCCTGATCGAAGACAAGGGCTTGTCGCTATCGCTGCACTATCGGCTGGCTGCGAATCGCGACCGCGCACTCGAGCTATGTCGCAAGGCGATCGAGGCCCTGACTCCGGCTCCGCTGGTGATCGGAGGAAAAATGGTCATCAACCTGCTGCCGCAAGCGGCACGCACTAAGCTCGACGCGCTGCAGGACCTGGCTGCGCGCGAACAAACGCGCCGGGTGCTATTCGTCGGCGACGACGACACCGACGAAATCGTCTTCGACCGTGCCCCGCCGGACTGGATCACTGTCCGCGTGGCGCACTGGAACGGCAGCCGCGCCCGATACTTCCTGCATCAGCAGGCGAATGTGACAGTGCTGCTCGATCTGCTCCTGCGCAATCTGCGGCACCACGCTAGTGCGCGAGTAGCGGTTCAACCTCGGGATGGCGGCGCGTCCACGCGCTGACATACGAGCACACCGGCAGTACGTCCAGGCTATTGGCCCTCGCGTGCTCGAAGGCCGCGCGCACCAGCCGTGAGGCGATGCCGCGCCCTTCTAGCTGCGGCGGCACTTCGGTATGCACCAGCATTATTGTGTTTCCGTGCATGCGGTAGTCGCAGCGGCACAGCAGCTTGGCGACGACCGCTTCGAAGCGCCTTGCCGCAGGGTTGTGAACAATCTCGACGGGCGAGCTTTCCATCGCCTGTGCGGACTTAGCGCCCGCGCCGGTGCGAGGGCTGCGACAACCCCGGTATGTTGGTTCGTACTGTGGATACGGCCTCCGTCGAACGCCGCGGTTGTGACGCTGGCCTTGGATGCTTTGGCTTGGCGTAGTCCGCCCCCTGCTTGAAGCTTGCCGGGGCAGGCGCGCGCGCAGGCTGCGCACGCGGTTGAGCGACGGGCTGTGCTCCTTGCCTTGCGCCTGCCGGGGCAGGCCTTGCCGGCGCCACCTTCTGATGCTGCGAGCCGCGCGGCGAATCACGCCGTGGTGTTGAGCGCGGATTGCGCTCACGCTGACCGCGCTCGGTCTTTGCACCACTCCTCTGGCGCACGATCGGTTCCGCGCGCTCATGCGGATTCGGCTCGAAGCCGGCGATGATTTCGCGCGGCACCTGGCGGCGGATCAGCCTTTCGATATCCAGCAGCAGGGCTTTGTCGTCGGCACACACCAGTGAGATCGCCTCACCGGTGGCGCCTGCGCGGCCGGTACGGCCGATCCGGTGCACATAGTCTTCCGGCACATGCGGCAGATCGAAATTGATTACATGCGGCAGCTGTTCGATATCGAGTCCGCGCGCGGCGATGTCGGTGGCGACCAGCGCCTGCAGCGAGTTACTCTTGAACTCGCTGAGCGCCCGGGTGCGCGCGCCCTGGCTCTTGTTGCCGTGAATGGCGAGCGCCGTAACGCCGTGCTTGTTCAGAAATTCAGCCAGCCGGTTCGCACCGTGCTTGGTGCGCGTGAACACCAGCACCTGGTACCAGTGGTTGTTGTTGATCATGTGAGCCAGCAGCTCGGACTTGCGGCCGCGATCGACCAGCAGGACCTTTTGGGTGGTGGCCTCGACAGTCGAGTTGCGTGGTGCGACCTGAATCATCGCCGGGTTGCGCAACAGGGTGTTGGCCAGGGTTCGTATTTCGTCCGAAAACGTGGCCGAAAAAAGCAGGGTCTGCCGCTGCTTCGGCAGCAGCGCGAAAATCCGCTTCATGTCCGGCAAGAATCCCATGTCGAGCATGCGATCGGCTTCATCGAGTACCAGCACCTCGACCTGAGACAGATCCACCGTACGCTGGCTGACGTGATCGAGCAGCCGTCCAGGGGTCGCCACAACGATATCGACACCGCGCTTCAGCGCAGCGAACTGCGGGTTGATCGATACGCCGCCGTAGATGACCGCAGTGCTTGCCTTGCTGTGCTTGCCATAGTCGCGCACGCTTTCTTCGACCTGTGCCGCGAGCTCGCGGGTCGGAGTCAGAATCAGGACGCGGACCGGCTTGCGCGATTTGCCCTGTGGTGCAGGCTGCGTAGACAAGCGCTGCAGGATCGGTAGTACGAAACCTGCTGTCTTGCCCGTACCCGTCTGTGCACCGGCGAGCAGATCGCCGCCGCTCAGCACTGCCGGGATCGCCTGCTGCTGAATTGCAGTAGGCGTGGTGTAACCCAGTTCGGTAACAGCGCGAACCAGTGCCTCGGACAAGCCGAGGGCTTCAAATGACAAATTCAATGTGATCTCCTAGCGCTTCCGCGCGGCCGCTCCGAAGGAAGCGCTGCGTCCCTCATGGAGGGACCGCGCGCAGCGCGAGGGAGCATTGCATTCGGCCTGGGGCGACACCAAGGGCATCGCAGAACCGGTTCAGGCAAATGCGAATTACGAAAAGCTTCGAGGAAGATTGGAAACAACCGCGAGGGGAAGGGTGCGAACCGGAACACACAGCACCGCAATCCAGGGCGAATCATACATGCGATGCGATACTCTGCGCCGCTCGCCTTAGCACCCAATTGCCTCCCTTTTTGCGAAATTCAATGGCCCAGTACGTCTATTCGATGATCCGCGTGGGCAAGGTCGTTCCGCCCAAACGCGAAATCCTGAAAAATATTTCCCTCAGTTTCTTTCCCGGCGCCAAGATCGGCGTGCTGGGGTTGAACGGTTCCGGCAAGTCGACATTGCTGCGGATCATGGC
>JBGSWY010000438.1:0-2589 GCA_041751715.1 Burkholderiaceae bacterium | reverse complement strand
CTGAGCCAGCAGGGGATGCGCAACTACTGGGGCTACAACACCATCGGCTACTTCGCGCCGGACGCGCGCTATTCGGCCTCGGGCAAGATCAACGAATTCAAGACGATGGTCAAGGCGCTGCACTCGGCCGGGCTCGAAGTGATTCTCGACGTGGTCTACAACCACACCGCCGAAGGTGACCAGATGGGGCCCACGCTGAGCTTTCGCGGCATCGACAACACGTCGTACTACCGGTTGCAGCGGGACGCGCCACGCAACTACGTGGACTTCACCGGCTGCGGCAATACGCTCAACATGCAGCATCCGCGCGCGCTGCAGCTATTGATGGACTCGCTGCGCTACTGGGTCAATGAAATGCACGTGGACGGGTTCAGGTTCGACCTCGCATCGGCGCTGGCGCGCGAGCTGCACGAGGTGAACCGTCTCGGCGCTTTTTTTGACCTGCTGCGCCAGGACCCGGTGCTCACGCGTGTCAAGTTGATCGCCGAGCCGTGGGACCTCGGCGAAGGCGGCTACCAGGTGGGCAACTTCCCGCCCGGATGGACCGAATGGAACGACCAGTACCGCGACACGATGCGTGCTTACTGGAAGGGTGACGATGGGTTGATCGGCGACTTCGCCCGTCGATTGACCGGCTCATCCGATCTGTACGGAAGCAATGGACGGCGTCCGCACGCGAGCATCAATTTCGTCACCGCGCACGACGGCTTCACGCTGCACGACCTGGTCTCGTACAACACCAAGCACAACGAGGCCAACCTCGAGGACAACCGTGACGGCAGCGATAACAATCTGTCCTGGAATTGCGGCATTGAGGGGCCGACCGACGATGCGCCGATCAACGCATTGCGCGCGCGCCAGGCGCGCAACCTGCTAGCGACACTGATCCTGTCACAGGGCGTTCCGATGCTGCTCGCGGGAGACGAGATCGGACACACCCAGCAGGGCAACAACAATGCTTACTGCCAGGACAACCCACTCAGCTGGATCGACTGGACCCTCGACGAAAGGAGACTTCGGTTGCTCCAGTTTGCGCGCCGGATGACTCTGTTGCGGCGCGAGCACCCAGTGTTTCGACGCAAGCATTTCGTTCCGGATCGGGCGCTGCAGGAGCGCGCGTCCGCCGATATCGCGTGGCTCAAACCCGACGGCAGCGAAATGACCACGGAGGAGTGGAGCCACGATTTCGCGCGCTGCCTCGGCGTCTATCTATCGGGCAGCGCCGTAGGTGAGCTCGACACTCGCGGCCGTCCGGTGAGCGATGACGACTTCCTGGTGCTGTTCAACGCGCACCACGACACGATCGAGTTCAGCCTGCCCGATTATCACGCCGCCGGATGGCTGGCCCTGGTCGATACCGATCGCGACGATGGGCTGCTCCCGGACGGCACGTTCCAGCCGCGCGGCGTCTACGCGGTGGCCGGGCGCTCACTGGTGCTGTTGCAGCGGCTGCCTCGGCCCGGATGAAGTACGCGCACCGGATGCCGTTCGGCGCCACTATCGAACACGGCGCCACGCGGTTCCGGCTCTGGGCACCGGGAGCCCATGAGGTGTCGGTGGTCCTTGGCACCGGCAGAGAAGACACGCGGCCGATGGTGCCCCTCGAGTGCGGCTGGTTCGAGACGCACGTGCCGGGTATGCAAGCCGGCACCCGTTACGCATTCAGGATCGACGGCGGCAGCGTGGTTCCTGATCCGGCGTCGCGCTCCAACCCCGACGGTGTGCATGCATCGAGCGAGCTGATCGATCCACGGTCGTATAACTGGCAGCACGAGGGCTGGCATGGCCGGCCGTGGGAGGAGGCAGTTCTGTACGAACTGCACGTCGGCACATTTACGCCGGCGGGAACGTTTGCCGCAGCGGCGGAACGGTTCGGCGACTTGGCGGCGCTGGGCGTCACTGCCGTGGAGCTGATGCCGGTCGCAGCGTTTCCGGGTCACCGCAACTGGGGCTATGACGGCGTGTTGCCGTACGCCCCCGCGCGCAGTTACGGCACGCCGGACGACCTGAAGCGCATGGTCGACGCCGCGCATGCCAACGGGCTGATGGTGCTGCTCGACGTCGTCTACAACCACTTCGGGCCGGAGGGCAACTATCTGCACGTGTACGCGCCGCAGTTTTTCAACCCGCGGCATCCGACGCCGTGGGGGGCCGCGATCAACTTCGACGGCGACCACAGCCGCACCGTGCGCGATTTCTTCATTCACAACGCGCTGTACTGGATCGACGAGTACCGGTTCGACGGCCTGCGGCTCGACGCCGTGCACGCGATCGCCGACGATTCGCGCCCCGACATCGTGACCGAGCTGATGGATACCCTGCGCGCGCACGCCGACGGCGAACGCCGCGTCCACATCGTGCTCGAAAACGATCGCAACGAGGCGCGCCGGCTGGCGCGCGACGCGTCGGGCAGCCCACGACACGCGACCGCGCAGTGGAACGACGATATCCATCATGCGTTGCATGTGCTGGCGACGGGCGAGCGCGACGGCTACTACGCGGACTATGTGGCCCGGCCGCTGTGGCAGCTTGGCCGCTGCCTGGCAGAGGGCTTCGCCTACCAGGGCGAGCCATCGCCGTTTCGCGGAG
>JBGSWY010000437.1:0-2750 GCA_041751715.1 Burkholderiaceae bacterium | reverse complement strand
TGCGGAGCTTGCGCAACACCGGCCGGACATCGCCGCTACCGAGCGCTTCTTGTTGCGCTACCTGACCGAGCCCAAGGCGACCACGATCTTCTCACCGCCGAAAGCCATGCCGCGTTCAGAATTCCGGCGCAGATCTCAATCACGCGGGATCAAACTCGATCGAAGGAGCCGAATCGTTTACTCGAACGCAGCGATCGGTATCAACGGTGAGTGGATCAAGCCGCCCGCAGGTTCGATGGCAACAATGAAGGCATTCGCCGATCTGCGCGCTCTGCCGGCACCCGGTACGGTGAAGTTGCCGCGCACCGCGTGGGCGCTGCTGCACGACTGGTACAACGCCGGCTGGATCACATTCGCCGATTAATTTCCAACGAGCTATCGCTATGGACCCCGGTAAAGCATCTAGCGAAACGCCCAGCGAACCCGCTCCAAAGCGCTCCCTGATCACGTCGCGCGCGGAAACCCACCAGGCAGTGCTGCAGGTCATCGGTGCCGCCACACGCCGCCTGCTGTGCATTCATTCCGACCTTTCGATCTTCGATCTGTCGCGCCGTGAGGTCACCGATCTGCTCGCTAAATTTCTGCTCGCGCACCGCAGTGCGCGCGCCCGATTGCTGGTCGAGGAATCGAACTGGCTGGATACGCGCGCAGCCCGCCTGCGCGCCCTACAGCAGCGATTTCCGCTGGCACTGGAGATGCGCGTTGCGTCGCTCGACGATCCCGTCGGCGACGATGCGACTTTGATTGCCGACGACGCCACGGTTCTCGACATGCGGCCCACTGCGCAGGCGCGGGGCGACCTTTGGCTCAATAACAAGCCGCATGCGCAGCCGCTGATTACGGCGTTTAACCGGCGCTGGGAAGCTGCCGCACATAATCTTCCGGTCGTTCCACTGGGTCTGAGCTGACGGTAAACGACACAGGCACCCTGCTTGCGCAGCCGGCGATGACTGTGCGGCTATACTCGCCGCCGGTTTTACCTCAACCCACTAAAGACACACCGTTACCAGATCAACCATGAAGGGTTCGAACAAAATGAACAAGTCGCTATTGCTCGCTTCGATGATGGTCGTTGCGCTCGCCGCCTGCGGCAGAAATGAACCGACCCCACCGCCTGCGCCAACTCCCGCGCCCGCCCCGGTTCCCGCTCCGGCACCGGCGCCGATGCCTGCTCCGGCACCGACCACGACCACAACGCCTTCGACGACCACTTCGTCGATGCCGGCGGATTCGATGAAAACCGATTCCATGAAGATGGACTCGATGAAGTCGGATTCCATGAAAATGGGTGACATGAAAACGACGAATCCGGTCGAAGATGCCAACAAGGCAGCTGCCGGTACCGCCGTGAATGATGCCAACAAGACGGCGCAGCCTAAAGTCAAGCCGTAAGCTAAACGGTCTCGAAAACGGGCCGGCGCGATGCCGGCCTTTTTTTTGCGCCGCTACACGGTGCGCCAGGCTAGCCCGTCGTCCTGATCTGCGACGGCTATTTCCTCCACACCACAATCGAGCACTGCACACAGCGCACGCCTTGCAAGCGCGGGCGTGTTGTTCGATCTGGACAAATGAGCAGCAGCAACCCAGCCAAGCCGGCTGCGATCGAGCTTCTGCAGGATCCTGGCGGCTTGATCGTTCGACAGGTGTCCACGCCCGCCGCCGATGCGCGTCTTTAGAAAATGCGGGTACGGTCCCGAGCGCAGCATGCTTTCGTCGTGATTGCATTCAAGCAGCAGCGCATGCACGCGGCGTAGCGCGCGCACGATAATTTCGCTGCACTCGCCCGCATCGGTCAGCAGGCCCGCGCGACGATCACCATCGGTAAACACGAATTGCAGCGGTTCGGCCGCATCATGCGGCACGGCATACGGATCGATCGCAAGCGGCCCGAGCTCGATACGCACGGCGTCGGTAATCAGGTGCAGTTCGATGCCGCGATCCTCGAAAGCGGCCAGCCTCGCGGTGCCGCTCGAGCAATAGACGGGAATGCCCGCCTTGCAGGCAAAAGATGCCACGCCGCCCGCATGATCCGAGTGCTCATGCGTGACGACAATGGCGTCGATGTCGCGCAGCGTCAGTCCGGCACGTTCGAGCCGGCGGCCGAGTTGCCGTACATTGAAACCGTTATCGACGAGCACACGCGTGAAGAACAAGCCGTCGCGCGCTTCCACGACCAGCGCGTTACCGCCACTGCCTGAGCCGAGGCTGCAGACGCGCAGCACGAAGAACTACTGTGGAGGCCGGCTGCGTCGTTGCATGCTCGCTCGGCCTCGCCTATCTGTTTGATATGCCGTCGCTGCGCGGCGCATGGCATCCGGCCTTCCTCGCTACGTTTTTCAACGTAACTGATCGTTCAGCAGATTCAGAATCCGGTCACCTGCTGGTGAAAGCTCGGGCTTACCTGTTGTGTCGAACACCTGCACCGCTGTCTTCGCATCGCCCTGACTGATCACCCCGACCCGATATTGCGGCGCCTGGATCGGCTTCTCGCGGCCGAACATCTTGCTGAAAAAGCCCTGCTCCGACTTGGCTTTCGCTTCGAAGTCCGGATCGAGGTAGCGCACGAAATAAAATCCCTTGGCGCGATCGCGGTCTTCGACCGTGAACCCGCCGCGGTCGAGCGCGAGGCCGACGCGCCGCCAGGCGCGGTCGAACGCCTCGTCGATCTCGAGCTTCTCGTTGCGACCATCGCTCGCCTTGACGATGCGGGCGATCTGCGGCAAAGCCGAGGGCGCTGCGGCGCCGGCCGC
>JBGSWY010000436.1:0-10169 GCA_041751715.1 Burkholderiaceae bacterium | reverse complement strand
GGCGCCGAGGCGATCGTGATCGTCGACATGTTTGCCAACAAGTTGCAGGGCATGGCGTCGACAAGTCTCAAAAAGATCATCGTCTGCCAGGTTCCGCAGTTCTTCCCGGCCGTGCCGCGCGCGGTCATCCGCTCGGTAATGAAGGTCTGGAATCGCGCGCTGCCGGCGATCGCCGTCGACCATGTGCGGCTGGAAAAGGCGTTGGCGGAAGGCGCGCGCGTCAAGCAGGACAAGCGGATCGAGGTATCCGCCTACACGCAGGAATGCGGGAACGACACGCTCGCCGTGCTGCAGTACACCGGCGGCACCACCGGGGTCAGCAAGGGGGCGATGCTGACCCACGGCAATCTGCTGGCGAACATCGATCAGGCGCTCGCGATGGGCCGTTCGCATATCGACATCGGCAAGGAGGTGGTGCTTACTGCCCTGCCGCTGTATCACATCTTTGCGTTCACCTTCAATCTGCTCTGCTTTTATGCCGTCGGTGCACGCAACGTTCTGGCGCCGAACCCGCGGCCGATCGGCAACCTGCAGCGCGCGTTCGAAAACTACCCGATTACGTGGGTGAGCGGCGTCAACACGCTGTTCAACGCGTTGCTGAACGAAGAATGGTTCAGCGCGTTTCCGCCGAAGAATCTGAAGGCGGCGGTCGCAGGTGGCGCAGCGCTGCAGCACGCGGTGGCCCAGCGCTGGGAGCGCGTGACCCGAACCCGAATTGCCGAAGGCTACGGGCTGACCGAGGCATGTCCGGTAATCAGCTTCAACCCGCTGTCGGGCAATCAGAAACCCGAGTCGATCGGCATCCCGGTTCCGAACACCGACGTGCGCCTGGTCGATCCCGCGGGTGCTCCGGCAGCGCTCGGCCAGGCCGGCGAGCTGACGGTGCGCGGTCCGCAGGTCATGAGCGGCTACTGGAACCGCCCCGATGAAACCGCGAAGACGATCCGCAACGGTTGGCTGCACACCGGCGACATCGCTGTGATGGACGCCGACGGCTACTTCCGGATCGTCGATCGCATGAAGGATCTGGTACTGGTATCCGGCTTCAACGTCTATCCGAACGAGGTCGAGAACGTGATCGCAAGCATGGACGAAGTGCTCGAGGTCGGCGTGATCGGCGTGCCGGACGCAAAGAGCGGCGAAGCCGTGCGCGCCTATGTGGTTCCGCTGGCCGACGGCCTCACCGAAGAAGCGGTGCGCGCGCATTGCCGCAAGCACCTGACCGAATACAAGGTGCCGAAGGCGATCGAGATCCGCCGCGAGCTGCCGAAAACGCCGGTCGGCAAGATCCTGCGCAGGGAACTGCGCGCTGAATATGATCGCGCCCTGGCTGCGCGCTGACCGACGACACTAACGGAGCCGCACGATGCTGACCGAACTGGAGACCCGGCTTCTGGGCGTGATGATGATGATCATCATGCTGGGCATGGGCGCGTCACTGACTTTCAAGGATTTCAAGATCGCGTTTCGCAAGCCGCAGGGAATCCTGGTCGGTCTGTTGTGCCAGTACGGGATCATGCCGTTCCTCGGCTATCTGATGGCGGTCGTGCTCGGGCTACCTCCCGCGATCGCCGTCGGCCTGCTGCTGATGGGCTGCATGCCGGGCGGCACCACCTCCAACATCTTCTCTTATTTCAGCAAGGGCGCGCTCGCACTGTCGATCATGATGACGGTGTGTTCGACGCTGGTCGCAGTGCTGATGGTGCCGCTGCTGCTGACGTTCTACGGCGGGCTGCTCGACGTCTCCAGCGAGTACGTGATCCCGGCGGGCAATGTGGCCCAGGTGCTGGTCGTGCTGCTGGTGCCGACGGTGATCGGCATCGCGCTGCGCAAATGGAATCCGAATGTGGGCGCCACGATAGAGCTGATCGGCGCATTGCTGGGCGTGTTCGTCATCGTGTTTCTGATCGGCTCCTGGGTGCCGCGCAACTGGCAGCTGCTCTTGGCGACGTCGGGCGACGTGTACTTCGCTTCGATCGGGCTTGGGCTGGTCGGGATGCTGCTGGGCTACTTCCTGTCCCGCGGCCTGCGGCAGGATACCCGGCGCGCCCGCACGATCGCGCTCGAAACCGGCATCCAGAACGGTCCGCTGGCGGTACTGATCGTGACACTGACATTCACCGGAACGATGCAACAGCAGGTGTTGCTGATCCCGGTGCTTTATTCGCTGTTTATCGTGCTGACGTCGAGCGCGATCACGGTCTGGTTCCGGCGCATCACCACTCGTGAAGAACTGACGCGTGATCAGGCGAAGGTGCCGACGGCGGTGGTCGCGGCGGCATAAGTACGGCGATCAACTAGCGCACGACCCGGGACGGTTTCTTTTCCACTAAAGGCTCTTGATCAACCTGGTCGCTGCGCTCGAAATTCTGCGGCGTCTTCGGCTCGCTCGGTAGCACTTCCGCGACACGGTTGCGGGCATCGGTGTCTTGTTGCCCACTCTGCAAGTCAGCGTGCGCCTGCTTCATCACTGCACGCGGCCGGGTTGCCTGCGCGTCTGCGGATTCGTCGCGCTCATCGGGCCGACGCATGTGCGTCTCACCCGGGCTACCCGCGCCCTCATCTGTCGCGAGAACGCGCTTCGTGCCTTGGGACGAGCCCCCACCGGACGTCGTGGATTCATCAGGCTTAGGCCTCGCGACTTTTTTACTCATAGAGGTCCCCTGCTCGCCGATCGCGTAAGCCTTACGCGCGCGCTCCGACCTCGTCGGCGGCTTCACGCAGAATGCCCTCCAATTGTTCGAGTCCCATTGGCTTGACCAGATGGTGCCGAAAGCCGGCGGCCCTGCTGCGGGCGCGGTCAGACGCCGTTCCGAAGCCGCTCATCGCAATCGCATACATCGGCCGCTGCAGATTCAGCCGGCTCAACAGTTCCCAGCCGTCGCCGTCATGCAGGCCGATATCGGAAATAAGAACATCGCAGTCGGCTGCAGGCGCTATGCGCAGCGCTTTAACCATCGTGTCGGCGACGACCACCGTGTACCCCAGCCCCTCGAGCATGAACTTCAGAAACTCGCGCGTGTCCGCGTGGTTCTCCACCACCAAAATTCTTAGGGCAACGGAAGCACGTGTCGTTGCCGGCTGATAAACGCTTTTCATTTGCGCCAGAGCCATTTACTAGTCCGGTCCGATCAAGGGCAACTCAACGGCAAACGTAGCCCCACAGCCTCGGCCGCCGCTTTCAGCCGTGATGATTCCCCCGTGGGCTTCAACTGTCGCCTTGGAGATAGCAAGTCCAAGACCCAGCCCGCCAAATTCCCGCATGACCCACTCGCCGCCCTGACTGAAAGCGTCGAAGATCGTCGGCAGCGCCTCGGGATCGATGCCGACGCCATTGTCGGAAACGGCCAGATAGAACCTGCTTCCCTCGCTGCGCGTTGACACCCGGATTTCGCCGCCCTTAGGGGTGAACTTCGACGCGTTTTTCAGCAGGTTCCACACCACTTGCTGCAACCGGTTGAAGTCGCTTTCGGTCCGGTGCCGGGATGCTTCCAGGGCAACTTCGAGCGTTTGATTCTTGCCGCTGATATCCGGTTCGGAGATCTCGATCGCGCCGGTCACCGCCGCTTGCAGATCCATCGGCTCGGCGACGATATCGAGCCGGCCGCGCGAGATTCGCGTCAGGTCGAGCAGATCGTCGATCAGATGCGACTCGATCTTGACGTTGCGCCGGATCATCTCGAGCGCATCGCGTGCCTGCTCGGGTAGATCCGGGCGGCGCGCGAGCGCCTGCACTGCCATCACCACCGGCGTCAGCGGCGTGCGCAGCTCGTGCGACAGCACCGCCAGAAAGCGGTCCTTGGCGCGGCTGGCGGATTCGAGTTCTTCGCGTGCCACCTTGTTGTCGTGCAGCGCCTGCTCCAGTTCGGCCCGGCTCTGCACGAGCGACTCGGTGGCTTCGCGCGCCTCAGTTTGATCGCGAAAAATCTTGATCAGGCCGATCGTGTCCCTGTCGGCGTCCCGCATTGCCATCATCACACCGCTGCCCCAGAAGCGGCTTCCGTCCTTTCGCAAGTGCCAGCGTTCGTCCGCTGCCCTGCCTGTGGCAAATGCAATGCCGGCTTCCTGTTCGGGCGCACCGGCAGCGCGGTCCTCCGGTGTAAAAATAACGTCGGCCAGTCGGCCGATGATTTCGCCTTCGTCATATCCAAGCAGGCGCTGCGCGCCCGAGTTCCAGCTCGTAACGCGCCGCTCGCGATCGGTGGAAAAAATCGCATACTCGCGCGCGTTTTCTACCACCAGCCGCAGCCGCTCCTCGGACCTGCGCAGCTCCTGCTCCGAAAGCTTGAACGCGATGATGTCGGCGGCCTGCCGCGCATACAGGTCGGTCACCCTCAACTCGCGCTCCGACGGCCGATGCGGCCGGCGAAAATAGGTCGTCAGTACGCCAAGCGGTTGATCGTTACGGTCGATCAGCGGGGTGGACTGCAATGCCCGGTACCCTGCCTGCGCGGCCGCCTCGCGCAGCGGCGCGTAGTCTTGCTCCCGGTCCACATCCGCCACGAGCACGCGTGCGCGCCGCTGAAGTGCGCGCGCGCTGGCGGCGGCAGTCAAGTCGAGCGGCACCTTCCTGAACCGCTCAACAAACGAAGGATCGAAGCCGCGGCTTGCGATCATCTCGAGCGTGCGCGACGCGCGGTCACAAAGCTGCACGCTGCCGAAGTCCGCGTTCTGCAACTCCATCGTCGCTTCCATCAACTGTTGCAGCGTGGGCGGCAGCTCGGCACTGATCAGCAGCCGGGAGCTCAGCTCCTGCAGCCGCAGCAGTGCGGCCAGGTCGGCGGTCTGCTCGGCCTGCACTTCACGCAGTGCCTCCTCGGTCTGCCGGCGCGCGGTAATGTCGACGAAAGTAAACACGACGCCGCCAATTCGGTCATCGGCCGAGCGGTACGGCAGCGTGCGCGCGATGAACCAGCGGCCGCCGGCCTGCACTTCGCGCTCGGAGGCCACCAGCTCGCCAAGCGCACGCCGCGCATCGCGCACCATGTCGGGGTAGTTCAGCCGATTCGTCAGATCGGTCAGCGGCCGGCCGATGTCGGTCGAAATCAGATTGAACAGATCGACCGCCGGCGGCGTGAAACGCATGATGCGCAGATCGCGATCGAGAAACAGGGTCGCGATCGCGGTCGATGCCATCAGAACGTGCAGGTCGGCGTTCGCATGGCTCAGCTCATCGACCTTGCTCTTCAGCTCCTGATTGACCGTGCTCAGCTCTTCGTTGATCGACTGCAGTTCCTCGCGGCTGGTTTCCAGCTCTTCGGTGGCTGAGCGCAGCTCCTCGTTAACGGCCTGCAGCTCTTCATTGCTGGCTTTAAGCTCCTCGGTCGACGCTTCGGATTGTTCGAGCGTGTCCCTTAACTGGGACCGAGTTGCATCGAGCTCGCGTTCCAGATGATCGGTGACCGTACTGGGACGTGCGGCGGCGGGCGCCTGGTCCTCCACCGCGCGCGATGCAGCGTGTGCTTCGAACTGAACCAGCACGTAGTTGGGCGCGAGGTCATCCGCGGGCTTGACGCGGATGTCGACTGTCTTGCGCTCGCCGTTCAGGACGAGCGGCACCTGCAACGCCTCGGTTGGAGCCTTCGACTGCATCGCATTGAACAACGCTGCGCGCAAGTCGATGCGCAGCATCGGATGCACCAGCTGCAGCAGATTGCGGGTCGGCTCGCCGCCGGTCATCTGAAGCAACCGGCCCGCACTGTCCGACATATGAACGATGTTGTAATCGGCATTCACCACCAACGACGGCGGCCCGAAGCGCTCGATCAGTTGGTAGTGCAGCTCCCCGGCGCCTAGGTCGCCACCGGCAGTGGCCCGCGAATCGTCCGGTATGGGCAATGCCGCGTTGCCATTGGACCTTGGTATCGCCGGCCGCTCGTTTGATTTTTCCAACAGGTCAAGCGAGCGCGCCAGCGCGCTGATGCCGGTCGGCACCGGCAGCGCGGTGCGCTTGCCCGGCAGTTGCGCGTAGAGGCGGTATTTTTTGTCAATGGCGTTAAAAAGCGCACTGTCGTTGTCGATCGATTCGGAGGTGCCGAGAAACAGGCGCCCGCCCGGCCGCAACGCAAAGTGAAAGATGTCGAACGCACGCGCTTGAGCTTCCCGACTGAGGTAAATCAGCAGGTTCCGGCACGACAACAGATCGAGCCGCGAAAACGGCGAGTCTTTCAGCAGATCGTGCGGCGCAAACGCCACCAGTTCGCGAATCTCGCGCCGCACCCGGTAGCCGTGCAGCTCCCTGACGAACCAGCGCCGCAGCCGCTCTTCGGAGACGTCGGCGGTAATCGCATCGGGATAGATGCCTTCGCGCGCGGCCTTGATCACCCCTTCGTCAAGATCGGTCGCAAAAACCTGGATCTGCGGCGGAGCATCGAGCTTGCGTGCATGTTCGTGCAGCAGGATCGCGATCGAATACGCTTCTTCCCCGGTGGCGCAGCCGGCGGTCCACACGCGGATCGAATCATTTGGGCCCTTGCCGTGGAACAGCGCCGGTATTTGAAGCTCGAGTGCGTCGAAGGCTTCGCGATCGCGAAAAAAGTTGGTCACACTGATCAGCAGGTCCTGCAGCAGCGCACTGCTTTCGCCCTGATTGGTGCGCAGGAACGCGAGATAGCTCGGGAGGTCGTCAATGCTGTTGACCTGCAGCCGGCGCCCGAGCCGGCGCAGGATCGTTGCCCGTTTGTAGTAGGAAAAGTCGCGCCCGGTGCGCGTGTGTAGAAAGATCAATACGTCGCGCAGCGCGGCTTCGTCATCGGCCGGCAAGCGATGCACCGAGGGTGGCTCGGTCGGGAGCAGGCCCTCTTCCGGCGGCAATCTGAGCCGCTCGCCGAGCTCGTAGTACTTGACCAGGCGCGCCGGCATTTCGCTCACCTGCAACACCCAGTCCACCATGCCGGTGCCGATCGCCGCACGCGGCATGCCTTGATGCTCGGCTTCGTCCGGGTCCTGCGTGATCGTCAGCCCGCCGCGCTCCTTGATGCGCTTGATGCCGATCGCGCCGTCGCCGTCAGCGCCGGACAGTACGATCGCCGCCGCATGCGGGCCGTGCGTATCGGCCAGCGTGCGAAAGAACAGATCGACCGCGACGCGGCGCCCGCGGTCGTTCGGCAAGTCGGCCAGCTCAAGGTGGCCGTCGGCCGATGCAAGCTGCTTGCCGGGTGGAATCACGTAGACGCAGTTCGCCTCGACCTTGACGTAGGCATTGACCTGCTCGACGCGCATGGAGGTCGCATGCTGAAGCAGTTCGGCCAGCGTGCTTTCATGGTCGGACGAAAGATGCAGGATGACGACGAACACCAGGCCGGAATCGGCCGGCATGGCGCGAAAGAAAGTTTGCAGCGCCTGAATGCTGCCGGCCGAGCCGCCGAGGCCCACCATCGGCAGCATCTGGTAACCGCGCGCGGGAACCGCGTCGTCGATCACATCGGCCAGTTCGACTTCGGCATGGTCTGGCGAAAGCTCGCGTGCAGACATGCCCGGCGGTGCGGGTTTCGACTTCAAGGGACTCTTGCGAGTGCTTTCGCGTGGCTTGGGCATTGCTTTGCCCGACTTTATAGGCTTGATTTCGGGGCTGGCATAGGGTGCACGCACGCGGCGTGCCCGATCTGTGGAAACTCGTTACTGGAAGCCGGCCTCACGCTGATGACGGATCGCCAGCACGACCGCCGTATCAGTGCGAACCCGGTATAACGCCACGTACCCGCTTCGACCGTGCGAGATCACAAGCTCGCGCAGATCGCCTCGAATCGCGCGCCCGATCAGCGGGTGATTCTCGAGTACCGAAACTGCCTCGGCAATCCGCTGCGCGGCGCGCCCCGCGGCAAACGGATCGTGTTCTGCAATGAAATCGAAGAGCCGGTCGAGATCGGCCAAAGCATGCTCCGAATAAGCGACCTTCACGAACGCCGCTTGACCGGCTTCGGCCGCGCGGGCTTTTTGCGCGCCGCTATCGATGCAGCGCGCGCGGCGATGTATGCGTGCACGTCTTCAGCAGCGTAAAGCGCGCCACCGTCGTCCACCGCGGCGGCCGAGGCTTCCGCCTCGGCGATAAAGTGTTCGCGCAACTCCGCCAGTGCCGCCTGGCGTTCTAGTGCTGCGATCATCCACGCGTGCGGCGTCTGCCCCGCTGCGCGCGCCAGCGGCGTGATGCGCTCCTTCAAGTCATTGGTTAATTTGACCGTGGTGGGATTCATGTATTCGGGGTTCCAGGTGAATACTACTAAGGTAGTACCTGAAGCTGGGGCTGTCAACCGCATCGCTGTCCCGGCCTGCCCCTTTCTCGCCGCCGTAGCCTGCCGCAGGCTACTCGCCGATTCAGCGTGCGAGCCGCTAAGCTAGCGCTTCGTCGTCTCGGGAGGTCCTATGTTTCGCAAACTTTTGCGCGCCAGCGGCGCGATCCTCGCTTCGGCTCTTCTGGTCGCGCCGGCCTATGCCGCCGATTTGACCGTCGGACTGTCAACTCCGGTCACGTCGCTCGATCCGCATTTCCATAACCTGTCGCCGAACAACAGCCTCGGGCGCCACGTCTTCGAAACGTTGATACGCAACGATGCCCGCCAGCAGATGATGCCCGGGCTGGCCGAGTCATGGAAGGCGGTCGGCGATCTGGAATGGGAAGTAAAGCTGCGCAAGGGCGTCAAGTTTCACAACGGGCAGGACTTCACCGCAGACGATGTGATTGCCACCTTCAAGCGGGTGCCGAACGTGCCGAATTCGCCGGCGTCGTTTGCGTTCTTCGTAAGGCCGATCGTCGACATCCAGGCGCCGGACAGGCACACGCTGCGCATCAAGACCGACAAGCCGCATCCCTTGATGCCCAACGATCTGGGCGCGGTGATGATCCTGCCGAAGTCGGTTGCAGAGACGGCCAAGACCGAGGACTTCAACTCCGGCAAGGCGATGATCGGCACCGGGCCGTATCGCTTCGGCGAGTATTTCGCCGGCGATCGCGTGGTGCTGAAGCGCAACGACGCTTACTGGGGCACGAAGCCGGCGTGGGACAACGTTCGCTTCCGCATGATCACGAGCGCGCCGGCACGCGTGGCGGCATTGCTTGCCGGCGACGTGCAGATGATCGAGGGCGTGCCGACGGCAGACATTGCGCAGTTGTCGAAGGACAAGCGCATCGCAGTGTCGTCAGCGGTATCGAACCGCATGATCTATCTGCACATCGATTCGAATCGCGACAAGAATTCTCCGTTTGTTACCAGCACGGACGGCAAGCCGCTCGACGCGAACCCGCTGCGCGACCCGCGCGTGCGGCGCGCAATCAGCAAGATGATTGATCGCGACGCGATCGTGTCGCGCATCATGGAGGGCCAGGGCGTGGCGGCCGGCCAGTTGTTGCCGGAGCAATTTTTCGGCACGAGCAAGACGTTGAAGCCCGACAAGTACGATCCGCAGGGGGCGAAGAAACTGTTGGCCGAGGCGGGCTACCCGAACGGGTTCGGGCTCACGCTGCACGCGCCCAACAATCGCTACATCAACGATGCGGCGGTCGCGCAGGCGGTTGCGCAATTCCTGTCGCGCAACGGCATTCCGACCAAGCTCGAAACGATGCCGTCGAACGTGTTCTTCTCGCGCGGATCGAAACTCGAGTTCTCCATTCTGCTCGCCGGGTGGGGTGCGGAAAGCGGTGAGACGAGCTCGCCGCTGCGCGCCTTGCTGGCGACGCACGATCCAAAGCAGGGGCTCGGCAGCGCCAACCGCGGCCGTTTTTCCGACGCCGGCGTCGATGCGTTGCTGACGCAGGCGCTGACGACGATCGACGATACCAAGCGCGGCATCATGCTGGCCCGCGCATCCGAAAAAGCGGTGGGTGAAATGATGGGACTGGTGCCGCTGCACTACGAGGTCAGCACCTGGGCGACGCGGCAGGGCATCACGTACACGGCGCGCGCCGACCAGTACACCTTGGCGTTCGAAGTGCGCCCGGGCAAGTGACGGCGATGTCCAAGAGCGCGCAACACGATTGGAAACAGCGCCGTCACCCTCGCGAAGGCGGGGGTCCATACGGCAGCGGTGCGAAGGACTGGGTTCCCGCTTGCGCGGGAACGACAGTTCGCTGAGCCGTTTAACGCGCGCTTGACCACGAGGCGCGCCGCATGACCGTCTACATCCTGCGTCGCCTGGCGCAAACGGCGCTGGTCCTGGCGGTCACCTCGCTGCTC